>DUOG01000138.1 GCA_012838945.1 Acholeplasmataceae bacterium
AATAAACACACTTACAAAAAAGGTTGTATCCGCGCAAAGTCAATTATATATATATGAAACTAGGGGAGATATACATCAAATTCCTATACTGAGGACAGTAATAAGTGATTTGGAAACCGTAAGAGAAGCCATACAAACAAACAGGGATAGAATGTTTATCGCAAAAATAGATATTACAGTATTTGCGAAAACAGAAGATGCTCTTGAAGAAAAGTGCTATATGTTAGAAAATATATGTTCAAGAAAAGCTATGTTCCCACGTAGTTATGCATTACGTCAAAAAGAAGCTTTTATTGACAGCTTGCCAATATCAAATATAACCATAAGAGATTTCGATAGAAATTTTACTACGGGTTCTGCTGCATGTATAATCCCGGTATCGAATGCCGATATATCCCACAATACCGGAATATTTTTAGGTTATAATTTTCAAACTAATTCGCCTATGTTTTATGATAGATTTATCGGCCCACCTCAACTATCTACACCACATATCTATATATCAGGTAAAAGTGGATCAGGCAAAAGTGTAACTATGAAGCTACTTACAAGCCGTTCTGCTATAGCAGGCGGTATCAAATCTATCATATTTGACCCAGAAAATGAGTATGAGAGTATAGTAAAAAATCTTATGGGTGGAGAACACATTACAATCCGCACAGGAGAAAAAACAGGTATAAACCCATTAGAAATAGAAGAGGAATTAGATGACAACGGTAGATATGTTGTTGACATATATTCTAAAATATCATTCATAAGAGCAATGATGAACTCTTATTTAAGACAATTTGCAGGACGTACGTTAAAACCTGTAGAAACTACAGCACTAGAAGAAGCAATAAAAGAAATATACACTCAAGATTATAAAATCACTTCAGAGCCAGCGTCTCTTTATGAAAGTGGGGGAATAAAAACAGAAGCAGGAGATTATAAAATAGGCAGAGTAAAGAAAAAAATGCCTACATTAAGCACACTACATAACAAAATAAAAGATAAACGTAACTGTGAAGAACTATATGAATCGATGAAACCTTTAGTTAGCGACGGGTCAATGTCAATGTTTGACTGCGAATCTACAATAAAATTATCTGACAACTTGATAACAAGTTTCAACTTAAAAGAAATTCGCGATGAATTTACAAAATTTTATACAACATTTATCTTACTTGATTATACATGGACGAAATTTGTTCAAAAAGACAAGAAAAGGAAATCTGTAATTATTGATGAAGCCTGGTTATTTATAAAATACCCTGAATCTGCAAGGTTTTTAGAAGAAATAGCCAGAAGGGGAAGAAAGTATCATGCGTCATTAGTGGTCGCAACTCAAAATATTGAAGAATTTATATTACGTGAAGAAGGAAGGGCAGTAATTAATGCCTGCTCTACACAAATATTGCTACAACAAAATCCACAGGTAGTATCAGATATAGTTAAGAGTTTCAAGCTATCAGAAGGTTGTGCTTCATTATTAGAAACCTTTGCACCTGGGGAAGCAATTGTAGTAATGGAAGGTACAGCAACAGCTGTAAGAATTACACCAACAAATTTTGAATGGGAATATATAACCACTAATCCTTTAGAGTTAGAATAATGTTCAAATAAGTAAGAAATTATAACTTTATAACTTAATCATTCTTGTCAAAACATCAAATTAACTATATAATAAAAATTGTAAGCATATTAGTTTTTTATTAAAGTATTCTTTTGGGAATACTTAGGTTTTAACACGAAAGTAAGGTCTAGGGGAAATTATATTCTCTAGGCCTTTTTTGGTTTCTAAAAATCTGTTATTTGTTATCTCAATCACAGTATATCAAAAAATAATATCCAAAAAGGAGGGAGAATTATGCAAAAAACACAAGAAATACGAAAAGGGATGTTTAAGAAAAAAGAAATTGGAATACTATACAAACATTTTATTTCTCAAGCTATAGCAGTATTATTAGTTCCTGT
The DNA here is from genome assembly GCA_012838945.1 of Acholeplasmataceae bacterium. Taxonomy (GTDB): domain Bacteria; phylum Bacillota_I; class Bacilli_A; order ML615J-28; family CAG-313; genus DUOG01. The sequence goes on from DUOG01000138.1 coordinate 1,957, forward strand.
ATCACTGCCAATAATTAAAGCAAAGTATACATGGCTATATGAAACAATGCTAAACGCTTTGCAAAAAGTTGATGTACATATGAATAATATGTATGATAGTTTATCAGTAATAGTATCTGGATTTCTTGAAACCGAAGCAATATGGTTCATTAGAGTAGTAGTGGATACAATATTGGTAATTGTAGGTTTAGTACAAAAATTTATTAGCAAAATATACATTGGTGGCTTTGGTAGACTTATAATAAAAGTAAATGGCCATTTTAATGTAAATACACAAGTAAATATAATAAATGCAACAACAATCAATCTTTTACTTGTGTTAATATTAGCCTTTCTATCCTTCATTGTATCTATTCATCTAGGGTTATGGATAAGTTCAATAGCAGACAAAATAATAGGCTTTTCAAAAAAGACAACGGTTGATAATGTTATCCTTGGAATAACATATATATCAATGTTTTTAATGTTATTTCCGACAACTCTTACAATGTTTCTAACAGTAGTACCGTTAGAAATAATATTATCAACAATTAGAAGAAAAAATTACTTAACTTTATCAAATACTGATATTGGAGTAGATATTGTAAGTACTAAGTTTGGTGCTGACGATGCTAGAATTCAGAACACAGAAGATAAAGATTTAAGTACAGAAAACCTTGATGACATAATGGATATGGATGATTTCATAGGCAGGGAAAAAGAAGTGCAGCTGGTTAAAGACCATGTACAAAAAATGCTATTATATAAAAATAAAAGCAGGAAAACAACATCTGATAATGCACCACAATTAAGACAAGACTTATTAAAGATACCTCCATTTCACATGATAATTACAGGAAATCCTGGAACCGGGAAGACCGAATTTGCAAGGGCGATTGGTAAGTATCTATATGAAATGGGTGTAGCAAAAAAAGGTAGAGTTGTGGAAATTTCAAGACACAATTTATCTTCAATATATGTAGCAGGAGCATTAAATAATCTAAACAAGTATATTGATGAAGCAAAAGGCGGGGTTTTGTTTATAGACGAAGCATATTCAATAATTGGTGATTCTAAAGATACCAATAACGATATGTTAAGCACAATTTTGAAAATTGCAGAAGATAAAAACAGTGAAATCATAATGATCTTTGCAGGATATAAGGATGAAATGACTAAATTTTTAAATGAAAACAAAGGTTTAGCAAGAAGATTTCATATGAAAATAAACCTTGAAGACTATCCTGCAGAAATACTATATGAGATATTTTTAAATTATGTCAAAAATGAAGGTTTTGACATAACCGAAGATGCTAAAGCTGCAATGAAGTTCAAGATAAAGCTAATAGAAAAAAGTAAAACCTATGACTTTGGTAATGCTGCTGCTATGAAGGAATTACTTGATAAAGATATATTGAATAACCTTTATAAAAACAGGAATAAAAGACAAAATAAAAAGTTAATTACTCTAGAAGATATATGGAGTGAAAATGAAATTGAATTTTTGGATAATAACAAAACTGCCGATGACATAATGTCTGAATTGAATTCACTTATAGGATTAGCAAATGTAAAAGAGTATATTATGAGAATTTATAACGATATGAGATTAAAAGCTTTACGAGCAGAAAGCACTAGTTCCATTGTCGAATCATCTTCATATCACTGTATATTCACAGGAAACCCTGGAACCGGAAAAACAACTGTAGCAAGGCTAATGGGGAAAATGTTCCGTGAGCTTGGTATTGCAAAAACTGGCCATGTAGTTGAAGTAACAAGAGCCGATCTGGTTGGAGCCTATATAGGTCAAACTGAGCAAAAAGTAAAGGCCATATTGGAACAAGCAAGGGGTGGGATATTGTTTGTAGATGAAGCCTATCAGTTATATGTGGAAGGTTCATCAAACGACTTTGGACACCAGGCTTTACAAACTATTATGACGGACATGGAAAATAACAGATTTAATTATATCGTTGTTTTCGCAGGCTACAAGGACAAAATAGAAAATATGATCTCTAACTGTAACATTGGTTTTGCTTCACGGTTCAAACACACAATACATTTTCCTGATTATACTAATAAAGAACTTGAAGACATCTTTATCAAACTATGCAAAGACGGGAAAATGGTTCTAACGGAAGAAGCGCAAGCTATGTTACCTGAAAAAATCTCACTTCTAAAAAAGCAAAAGAGCTTTGCAAATGCTAGAAGTGTAAGAAACTACTATGAAGAAGTAGTTTCCAATTTAAATGCCAGGCTATCTGATGTATTAGATACTGAGGGTAAAGGAAAAGTAATAAAAATAATAAACGAAATAAAATTAGAAGATTTGTAAAGGAAGTGTCAAATAAAGCATTAGTTAAAGAGCTTTATTTGACACTTTTCTTGTATGTTATTATATACGTAGTTAATGTTTGCATATTAATTAAACATGAGGGAAGGGAGGACGACGTAAATAGCTCAAATTACGTCCAAACGCCAAAATGAATAGTGAATATTTCAAAAACTTTATAAACAGCTCTGTAAAGCCAATAGGTGCCGCATTTATATTTTTAGGAATTGTGACAGTGGCTATACAAATAATATTAACATCTAACAATCCGAAAGAACGTTCAAAACACTTATCATCAATTATGTACATAGGCATAGGCACATGTATACTAGGCCTTGCTATGACCTTATATAGTATTATAAGTTCTATCGCAACACCTTTATTCGTTCCCGGTACAGCCGGTCCTTCAATTAGTAATGAAACCGCAGTAAAAATAATAGAAGAAAAATCAGATTGGATATCAAGGCTAATAGCATCACCCATAGTACTGATTAATGAGGGCATACAAACAGTATTATCAGGAAATGTGTTAGAAAATTTTAATTTACATACAGTGTTATTTAGTAAAACCGTAACATCAGGGAGCGATGGCTATTGGTTTTTATCAATTCCACTATCAACAGCTAAATATTTAATGTATAGTTTAGCGATAATAGTTCTTCCTATAATCATTATTGCTATTATAAGAGTAGCTACATTATATATTGCGTCTCCTTTTAATATTACAATGCGAAGGGAAGCAACCGAAAGTATATACCGATGGATATTATCAATTATATTAATAGCAGCATCCCCTATGATAGTAAGCTCTCTTATACAATTAAATAATGCTCTAGTAGATGGATTATCAACACTTATTAATAATAATATATCTAATGATAAACTTACACTTGACCCTGTTATATATACAGGTTCGGCATTACTTACAGCATTTGTACAATTATTTTTTACACTAATGATATTTAAGATAGTATTTATGTTTGCAGTTCGCAAAATTATGATTTTGATATTTTATGCATTCACACCTATTGCAGCATTAATGTGGGCAATTAAAAAGGATGTAGCAGCAGCAGGTATATGGATTGGTGAAATGATTTCAAATATATTTATGCAGTTTTTTTATGCTTTATCTTATACTGTGTTTGTATTTATGTTATCATATCGAGCAATGAATTGGGTAGAAACTATTATATGGACATTTATGATGATAACAGTATCAGAAGCATTAAGGAACTCAATGCAAGGTTTTGTGCAACGGTTATCGGGTATTGATGAATCAAAAATAGGTTCAGGTATGTTTGCCAAGTTAGCAGGAACAGCAGGGGTAGCACACTCCTTAAACGCAATTAAAACAACATTTGCAACTCCTGAAAGCAACGTTAAATTTTCCCATACTAATTCTAAAAGTTCTGATACGGTTAATACTAAATCAGGGACTACTACTAATACTGGGAATAGCAATATAAATGCAAAACCTATTATATCCCATAATTCATCTAATCTTAACAATAACATGCCTGGAGGTTCAAGTGCGGGAAGCAATATATCAGGATTAGTTGATCAATACGGTCAACCACTTACATTCAGCCATGAAAGCATAAATAATAGCCGTTCAAATATGGGTGAAGAAAGTATTAACCTGATTAAACAACAAACAAAGCTTGCACAAAGTACGGGCAAAGTTAATGCAATTTCAAAAATAGCATCAGGCATGATAGGCATACCTCTTGCAATAGCAGCTGCACCTTTAGGACAAAATATGGTAAAAGGAGCTATAGGAGTAAGCAAAGTCATAGGCGGCTCAATAAGGGCTGTGGGTACAACAGGAGCATTAGTAAGCTTATCGGCATCAGAAGCAAATAGTATAGAGGATTTTAAAAAGAATTATACAGAACTAATGAATTCGACAACAAATAAAGGAACACTTATGAAGACAGGAAGTTTTATAAAAAACAATACATTAGGAGATAGCGAAAAAACTCAAGATCTTTTTAACACAATATCACCAACAACTAATAAACAATTTGTTAGATGGAATTATGCACCTGTTACGGATGATGTTGATAAATTCAGATGGGCAGATAAAAAATTAAGTCCTGACGCAGTATAGAACAGTTCACAAACTGGAGGTTTATAAACAAATGGGTTTAAAAAGTACAGCAAAACAAATGACTAAAAATGTTTTAAATCAAGCATTGAACAATGTACTGCGTGGTATTATGAAAGCCATACTACCTTATTTATTAATTATTCTGTTAGTAGTTTTGGTTGTGGTTATGTCAATTGGTGGTGTATCTATGCTATTTAGTTCACACAGTAATGATTTAAAAATAGACATAGATACTATAAAAAGTATGCCAGATATAGACATTATAGCCGAGCAATCTATAATAAACCCTAAATTATTAGACAAATATATGGATGCAGAATCAAAAAGTATACCGGATACGATGAAAGCAAAATCATACACAATAGAGAACGGAGTAAAATCAGAAGAAGCATATACACTTTATTTGTATAACACAGCATATCCATATAGGTTAAAATGGCAACTGCTGGCTTCACTAGACTCACTAGACACACCTTTCACTGAAGTATTTATAGATGAGTCAGGTAATAAAGTAAGAAACAAAGTAACCAATAGATATACAAATGCTCTAACAGAATTAGCACCTGTATTTGAATGGGGACATGGTAATTATTATCAAACAGTAGTAGAAGAAATAGAAACAGTAACTGAAGTAAAAAACAAAGATGTATATACTACAGATACGAACTCACAAACTATTACCAAAAAATATCCGTTACCTCTATTGAAATCAGTAAAAACAGCATTCATGTTATATGTTTTTACACCTGAAGATAAGGACCTCCTTATAAGTAATACAGGTTGGACAACTATTCATACAGAAACAAAAGACATAGTAGAAATAAAAAAAGCCGAAGAAAAAAAAGAAAATCCCGAAAACGATGAGGAAGATGATAATCCTGAAGAAGAGATAGTCGGTTGGGAAAAAACCACTATAAGAAGAAGAATACGCACATTTGAAGATACACAATCATGTACACAAATATCAAATACAGAATTGTTTGAAGAATATATGATAAACAACAATATAAGCATTAGTGACCTATATGTCATATATGGTATGATAGCAAGCCTACCGGATAATAATGAGGTATTATCAGAATACGTGTCTGCAATGCATGAAATAGGTATAAGTCAAACAGGAATTTATATAGAAGCTAATAATTACAATTTGCCTGCTAACTGGGTACCTGTTGAGGATAAATATTTATGGCCAACACCTACCTGTAATAAAATTTCATCACCGTATGGAATGAGAATACATCCCGTGTTAAAGAAACAAAAAATGCATAATGGAATAGATATACCTGCAAACCTAAACGAACCAATATTGTCTGTAGCTGACGGAATAGTTATAAATATAAGCAAGAGTGCTTCTGTGGGAAATTGGATAACCTTATTACACGACAATAATATTGCAACCGTTTACATGCATTTATCAAAATTTAAACAAGGTTTAAAAGTAGGTGATCCTGTAAAACGGGGTGATCTTATTGGTTTAGTTGGCAACACGGGAACTTTAAGCCTCGGGCCACACTTACATTATGAAATACGCAAAAGCGGTATAGCAACAGATCCAATGATTTATTACATAAAGTAAGATAAAAAGTGAGGAAATATATTCATGTACGATTCAGATAAAATAATAAGGAAGATGTTAAAGTATTTTTCAATAATAACAGCTATTGTAGTAATAATATATGTGTTTTATTCTATATTAATAGTGAAAAATAGGAAGGCACAGGAAAAACAGCAACTTGCCTACAATAAATATATAGAAAAAAACAAGGACGCAATACATCTTGCAGACAATATAGATAATATAGATGCGGGTAATAAACCAATAGAAGGATTGAGTACGGATTTGCAAACAGTAAGCGAATTAATTACATTATTGGACACATTCTTTGAAAATATAAATAATAAAGATTTTAACAAGGCTCTATCTATGTTTGACCAAAGATATTGCAAAGAATTTTATATAACTGAACAAATATTAAAATTCCGGTATAGCTTTAAAAGTCCTACAAAGTTTGTATATCAGTCTCACAAAGAATATGCTGACAGGTTTATTGCAAGGTGTCAGATTTATGAAGAATTGAGTCTGCAAAATCTTAACTTAGATTTTAAGGAAAGTGAAATACCTTCAGTATATGTAACATTTACAGTATTAAAAGAAGAAGGAAATTCCAAATTAATGGATAAAGGAATTGTTTCTTCAAAAAGCAATATTGAAAAATATGTTTCTGAAAACAAATTAATAGAAATAACAACAGAGAAAATATATCAATTATCAGACGGCCAATGGTGTATTAAATGTGAAATTTTAAATCTAGGTCAAAAAGATATAAAACTCAAGCACACAACTAATTCAATTGTGATATGTAATAATAATACTAAATACAGACATGACATGCTAGAAAAGAATTTATCTAACTATGTTTTGAAACCTAATATATCTAATGCTTATACATTAATATATAAAACAAAGTTAAATGAGCCGGATAACTTTTTAAAATGGATATTAGTTGATGAAGAAGAAAATGAAATGATATTTACACCAGAATTTAAACTTAAATTCTAGTTAATTTCAATATTCGAAAAAACATACAGGTCTTCTATTTGACATCAATATCGATGTATTATAATAAATGTATATAAATTAAATACTAAAGGGTAAGGTGAATATATGTCTATTACTATAGCCACAGGGATCGACCGTATGAATGAAGACTTAAAAGTACAAATAGAAAATGTTTTAAATTTAAAAACAAAAATTGTAGGATATAGAGAATACTTATTAAAGGATTGCTATAATACTGTAATAATAACTGAACATTTGCCCGGTTCCACTAATATTAATAAGTTATTATTGTCCCTAAAAAAAAACAAGAAACGAATAATTCTATTGATGGATAGTAATAATAATCCTTTATTCTACACTGCACTAAAATTTGGCATATACGATATATTATTTGATGAAAGCATAAAAGAAGGTATAAAGGTAGAAGATGTAATAAACCTTATAAAAAGTCCTAAAGAAATAAAAGATTATGCTAAAATATTTGAAGTAATGGGAAATATCAATGATATACCTGAAACAACGCCCATAGAAGACATAAAAGTGAATGTCCCTAAAGTAATTGTTAAAGAAGTAGAAAAAATAGTAGAAATAGAAAAAGTAAAAGAAATACCCTTATATATACCATTTAAAAAGAAAGTATTAACAGTATGGGGCAATGCTGAATTTGCCTGTGAACTCTCACAGTATATAGCTAATAACACAGAACATAATATTCTATTAATTGACTTGGATTTTACAACATTAAAGATAGATTATTGCTTAAACTTACAAAACAAAATTAATAACAGTATGAATTGTTATATTTCGTTTAAAAACATTTTAGAATCATTGTCCGAATCAAGCATAACAAAAGAAGTTTTCATAAAAAACTGCATTATAAAAAGTCCTAATTTTTATGTGCTTGTAAGTGATTACTATTCAGAAAATTATGAAACCCTTAAAATATATTCAATAAATAAATTATTGGACTTCGCATATCACAATTTTGATATTACTATTGTAAATATTAATTCTTCAATACGTGACCATTACGCAATAGAAGCTTTGAGATACTCTCAACATAATTTAATACCTGTTCAAGCTAATATACTAACTTTAGTAGAATATTTACGTTATATAGATATATTGGAAAAACAACATAGAATTCCTAGAGATAAACAATGTTTTATTGCATATCAGTATAAAAAAGGTATAGACATGGATTCGCTAGAGCTTAAATCACTACTAAATACAAACTATTATATAAACATTACTTATAACGAGGATAGAGAACACCAACGTAGCAATGGGTATAGAAAGAAATTAAAGCTATCAGAAAAAAACATTCAGGAATATAAAAAGCTGTTAATTAAATTAGACATAGCTACAAAACCTTCTATATGGGAAAAGATAAAAAGTAAGACAAAAAAAGCAGATTAAATTATAGTCTGTATATATAAATATTTACTATAGAAAGGACACCGGTAAATGTATAACACTACTCCCCAAATGCAAGAATTGGAAACTTATTACATACCCATTAATGAAATGCTACATTGCGTACGAACATCAGAGTTGACATTTTTGATAGCTGAGAAAATAAAATACTTAGATAAAACACTAGAACAAATACGCCAACTAACTCTTTTACATGATATAGGGAAATGTGAACTTTCTTCTAGTATTCTACTAAAACAAGATAAACTATCCCATTCAGAACGTCATATTATCAAAAAACACTCTATTTTAAGCGAACAAATATTACAATTAACAGGATATTCTGATGAAGACGCTAAAATAGTCCGGTATCATCATGAAAAATTAGATGGTTCAGGATATCCCTATGGAATAACTAAAATACCTTTAGAACAAATCATTAGCAAAAAGAAACTAGGTATATATGGGGTATTTGCAATAAGAACTTACTTTCCAAAACGCTTTTCTCCAGCTTCTCTAGCTCTCTTACTTCTTTCATATTTTTCTCTAGCAGATTGGTATAGTTGTCCTTCATCAGGGTTATTTTTTGCTTTAGCCCAATCTTTATTCGCTTGCTTTTTCCAATAATCTGCTACTTTATCATAAGTATCTTTAGTTTTATCACCTATAGGCATAATATACCTCCTTATGTAGATTTATAAATAAATAGTGCAATATTGAATCCTAGTCATTTTCTTTTAGGCCTTTTTGCCATAACCTCTTTTTTTTAATAACACTCCAGCAGCGATACGCCTTTTACCTTCATTTGTTTTAAATTCTTTATACAATTCTTCATCGGAAAGAGTGTTCATTGAATTTGCCATCCTATTAATTTCTTTTATGTCTTTTTCCACCTTTTCTTTACCTTCAGAAGCTATAAGGGTTAGCATTTCTTTACTATTATTATAAATAGTGCTAATAAAGTTATTTAAAGTCTCTTTGACTTCATGTTTTGCTATTCCCCTTAAAACACTATTAAGTTCTTTCTGCGATTCTTCAGCTCCAGTATACCCTTCATAACAGTATCTGTTACAAAACTTTCCCTTGCCTGGATATTCTATCCATTCCTCCATGTAAGTATGGCAAGCTCGACATTTTGGACAACTTTTTAGAAAGCAAATATAACAGCAAAATATTTCTCCGTTTTCATGAGCATAGTATCTATCTGAAATCTTTTCACGGCAAGTTTTACAACGTAAAATTGAAGTAGCCATAATTACACCTCTTCTCCTAGATATGCTAATTGTATGAATTTGTTTCTCTATATATGTAGGTATTACCATATATGTTGTATTATATCAACTATAATTTGATAATTTGTTATTATTCTATGATAATGTCATATTGAATTTATTCTGATAAAATGACATATATGAGAAAGGAAGAATTCAATATGACTCAAAAAGAAATAACAAGACTTAGGGTCATCAATCAAACTATCGACAAAATAATAACCATCAAAGAAGCTGCTGAGCTTTTAGACCTAAGTGAACGGCAAGTAATAAGGCTAAAGAAAGGGGTTTCAAAGGAAGGGCCTTCGTTCATAATTCACAAAAATAGAGGTAGAAAGCCTAAGCACGCTATCTGCGATAAACTAAAAGAGCAAATTATTGAGCTTAAGAAAACTAAATACCAAGAGGCTAATTTCAATCATTTTAAAGAGCTATTAGAAGAGCATGAAGATATTGATGTAAGCTATTCAACTGTGCATAGGGTTTTAACTCAAGCTGGTATTAAAAGCCCTATGAAACACCGCAAACGCAGGGCACACCACCGTAGGGAGAGAAAACCCCAAGAAGGGATGCTGGTACAAATTGATGCATCGCCTCATGAATGGATTCTAGGGAGTGACTCCTTCGACTTGCATGGAGCAATAGATGATGCCACTGGCAAAGTCCTAGCCCTCCACTTTACACCTAATGAATGCATGGAGGGATACTTTGAAATCATGCGACAAATAGTTAACAACTATGGTATTCCTACCAGTATTTATTGTGACCGTCATTCTATCTTTGTATCTCCAAACGATGGCAAGTTATCCATTGATGAACAGTTGGAAGGAAAGACAGTAAAGCTAACGCAATTTGGGAGAGCCATAGATGAGCTTGGTATCACTATGATCAAAGCTTATTCGCCTCAGGCTAAAGGACGCATAGAAAAGTTGTGGGGGACTCTACAGAGCAGACTTGTTGTTGAGTTAAAGATTAATGGAATTGACACTATAGAGGCCGCGAACGCATTCTTACCAGCTTTCATCGAGAAGTACAATGCAAAGTTTGCTGTTGAGCCGGAAGTACCTACAACTGCCTATAGAGAGCTTGATTCGAGTATTGATTTAAACACCATTCTCTGCAAAAAGGATGAACGTAGTATCATAAACGGTTCCGCTATCTCTTACGGTGGAACATACTACCAGCTAACAGATAATGGAAAGAAGGCTTCTCTACATCCAAGTACTAAGGTCACTGTTTTGGACAGCTCCAAAATAGGTATAAAAGTTGTCTATCAAGACAAGGTATATGACACTGAACCACTCAAAGAACGGCCTAAGAAGAAGGAAATTACAAAACCTAAGAAGCGAAAAGAGACTTATATTCCACCAAAGGATCATCCTTGGAGACAGACAGACAAGGGGCCCACATACACATACCTATATGAAGAATCAGATCGTGAGCTCCTAGAACGTCTGTATAACTCCACACAAGCCTCAATTTAGGCTAAGGCTCACATCTTTATTATAAACGCATTGACACTCTTTATCAATGCTTATTTTGTTATGCCCTTTTTTAGCCCTTAAGGTAAGCATGCCAAAACTTAGATGAAATCCCCCAGACTCAGAGTAGCTGTCAGGTGAAACGTGGAATAAGTTTGAGCGACCCCAGAAACTTACTACTTATGCCGCGAAAGTCACTTGACAGCTACCCTATATACACACGCTATTGCTTGGCTGGTGGATGTCCCCCAAAGACATGACCCCGATAACATATCATCCACTAGCCTGCCTAGCGGCGAGCGAACAAAGAACTTTATTGCAAAAAATTTTAAGGCTCCAAAAGTGACATTTTCATTGAATAAAACTACCCCTATTTACATGACATTTTCATTGACTATTGACATATAAAAGTAAAAAATCCGGGTGTTTGACAGTTGAATAATAAAAAAATCGCTGTAAGTCTTGAAAAAGGCTTATTTTTTTGTCAAATTTTATAAATTAGTATTGCACAATGTGTCACAATGTGTTATAATATTTATATTATAACTATATGAGGTGTGCCATGAGACTACAGGTTTCTGAATCCAAAAATGCTGCTTCCTTCTATGTAGTAAAATCTGTCTATGATAAGGGTAAGCGTAGCAACAAGATTGTAGAAAAACTTGGAACCTATGCGGAATTGAAAGCCAGGCTAAACGGCAGGGACCCCTACGAATGGGCAGAGGAATATGTTAAAGAACTGAACCGCCTTGAAAAAGAAGGACGTGAACCTGATGTAATTGCTAGATATTCGCCATACAAGAGAATTGAGAAGGATGTGCGTCGTTCATTCAATGGGGGATATCTTTTCTTACAGCAGATATACCATGAACTTAAACTACATAAGCTTTGCAAAGAGATTTCTCAGAAGTACAAATTCAAGTTTAATTTAGATTCAATTCTTTCCAGACTGATTTATGGTAGGATACTATTCCCTTTGTCGAAGCTTGCAACATTCGAAGAATCTAAAAAGTTTATTGAACAGCCAGATTTTGATTTGCATCAAATATACAGAGCACTTGAATACCTGGCTAAAGAAACTGATTTTATTCAAAGCTCTCTAT
>DUOG01000109.1 GCA_012838945.1 Acholeplasmataceae bacterium
AAGTAAAGCCCATAATGTAAGTGGAATTATAATGCATAAAGAGCTGAATACATAAAAAGACACACAACTCATATCGAGTTTGATAATCTTTGTTTTTAAAGATATTATATATCGCAATAATCTCTACCACAATAAATGAAGTCCACACTAATTGAGCAAAACTATAGCCAAAATTGTTTCTTCCTGATGCAAAGCCAAACAATGATTGAAGGGCATAGGTTGGCATGGAAGCAATAATAATGAATGGTAAACTAATAAAGAAGTATTGCTTTTCGGTTTTATCTTGCCAATTAAAGCGATGCTTTTCCCCAAAGAAAATGGTGGCAGGAATAACTAAACCGATTAATAGTTGGGCCCCAAAATAGAATGAACGAAAACTCCAGTCTAGGATAAGGGTGCGTATACTTTCCGACAAATACGGAAAATCGAGGATTGCGCGAGACTCTTCTTGGACAAAATAATAAACAAAATCGTTTAAAAAAAGAACTGATAAAATTGTAAACGGCAAACATACATAAATAGCCACATTCTTCATCAAGCGATTTTTGAAGAATACCGCCATTGGTAGAACTATAGAAGAGATATTTAATCCCCATCTTAAAACAGTCTGCCATACATCAGTTCGATCATAATAAATTTGTCCATAGAAAGACCCATTAATAACATATACAAAGCCATCTGGTAACAAATGACCCACTAATACAATAATTGCATATATAATTGAGAGAACCTTCAAAACCATTTGAATGGTTTTTGGATATCGCTTATAGAGTCGTGAACATATAAAAACGATTAAAATTGCTAGTAAAATTACTATGGTTGGAACAAATGGTAATTCCATAAAACCACTCCTTTGGTAGACAAATATAGACATTTGCAGCACAATTATAACATAAATTACCTATAAACACAATACAAATTTAGTGCATCTTACATACCAAAATAAGCCTCTTAACTAGAGGCTTATCGATTTATGTATTTTTTTGTCATTTATTTAATACTATCATTCTTTTTTATGATGATTTCATTTTGATAATCAACAATTAGATGGTCGTGTGGTCCAATTTCTGAGTTTACGATCGCATGAGCGATTGCTGTTTCGATGTTTTTTTGAATGAATCGTTTTAGAGGTCTTGCTCCATAATCTATATTGAAACTACTTTCAAGAACATGTTCTTTTAGTTTTTCAGTAAACTTTACTTCAATCTTTTTCTCATGTAATCGTTCAGCTAGTTCATTTAGCATCTTATTAACAATTTTTGCTTGAACATCTTTTGATAAGGCATTGAAATAAATAATCTCATCGATACGATTTAAAAACTCTGGTTTAAAGTTTTTCTTAAGTAAGAGATTTATTTGTTGATCAGAGATATCATTTCGATTAATTAAATATTCACTGCCGAGATTTGATGTCATAATGATCAAAGTGTTTCTAAAGTCAACAGTTCGTCCTTGAGAATCAGTAAGACGTCCATCGTCTAGGATTTGAAGTAAGATATTAAAGACATCCTTGTGAGCCTTTTCTATCTCATCAAACAAAACGATACTATACGGTTGACGACGAATTGCTTCGGTCAATTGCCCACCCTCATCATATCCAATATATCCTGGAGGAGCCCCAATTAATCGAGAAACCGAATGAGCTTCCATATACTCACTCATATCAAAACGAACGATATGGTTTTCACTATCAAATAGGGCTTCTGCTAAACTTTTAGATACTTCGGTTTTACCAACCCCAGTTGGACCTAAAAACATAAATGATCCAATTGGTCGATTCTCATCTTTAATACCGGCTCGTTGACGGATGATGGCATCACTCACTAGTTGAATCGCTTCATCTTGGCCAATAACTCTTCTCGCAAGGGTTTCTTTAAGGCCAATAAGTTTTTCTTTATCACCCTTAACTAATTTTGTTACTGGAATCTTAGTCCATTGGGAAACAATACTCGCAATATCTTCTTCGGTAACTACTTCTGATAAGAGTTTCTCACCAGAATTAGAAACCTTTGTTTCATATTCTTGAATCTTACTTTCTAAGGATGGAATGATACTATATTGCAATTTGGCTGCTTCATCATAGTTACCCTTATTGAGGGCTTGATCATAATCATAGCGAGCTTTTTCTAATTCTTTTTGAACGTCTTTAATAGCTTTAAGTTCTTTCTTTTCTTTTTCCCAGCGTTCCGTGAGAATCTTTTCTTCTTCTTTTAGATCTTTGAGCTCATCATTGACACTAGCAAGCCGATCTTTGCTTAATGAATCCTTTTCCTTTTCAAGAGCTGATCTTTCAATTTCAAGTTGCATAATACGACGCTTCAAGATATCTAGTTCAGCTGGCATCGAATCGATTTCGGTACGGATTGAAGCACAAGCTTCATCAATCAAATCAATCGCTTTGTCAGGTAAGAACCGATCAGTGATATAACGATTAGAAAGGGTTGCGGCTGCGACAATCGCATTGTCACTAATACGCACACCATGGTGAACCTCATAGCGATCCTTTAATCCCCTGAGGATACTAATGGTATCTTCAACTGATGGTTCAGTTACTAATACTTTTTGAAACCGACGTTCTAGCGCAGTATCCTTTTCAATGTATTGACGATACTCATTTAAGGTTGTGGCACCAATACAATGGAGTTCGCCCCGAGCGAGCATTGGCTTTAACATATTACCAGCATCGAGGGCACCTTCTGCTTTACCGGCACCAACAATTAAGTGAATCTCATCAATGAAGAGAATGATCTCGCCATCACTTTCTTTAATTTTATTTAAGACCGCTTTTAAACGCTCCTCAAACTCACCTCGAAATTTCGCCCCAGCAATCAAGGCCCCCATATCTAGTTCATAAATGGTTCGACCTTTAATTGAGGCTGGAACGTCATCTTTAACAATTCGAGCTGCCAACCCTTCAATGATGGCAGTCTTACCAACCCCAGGTTCACCGATTAGAATTGGATTGTTCTTGGTCTTTCGCGATAATATCTTTATAATTCTCGTTATTTCCTCATCTCGCCCAATGACTGGATCAGCATCGATTTTCTTCACTTCGGCAGTAACATTACGACCAAACTTTTCTAATATTTTCGGATCTTTTGAATAATCTTCCATTTGTTGAAAGTTCATAAAAACACCTCCTTAGCACTTTAATCCCTCGAGTGCTAATTATATTATACCACTTTTTTTAGCACTGTCAAGTGTTAAGTGCTAAAACTTTAGTGTTTTTATTATTTCTTTCTTAGTTAATGTTTATTCGCTAAATATTAGATTATATCGTTGGGTAATTTAGTCGCTTTTCATCTTTAGTTATCAATACTTCTTGTTTAAACTTTTCCGCAGATAGTTTTGCTTTTGCTAAATTGTGATCCTGATAATTTCCGCATTCAATATCTGTAGCTCCAGGAATTTCGCCTTCAAAAGTTAACACAAAGTCAAAAGTCTCTTTCATAAGTTCAAAGATATCATCAGACTTCAAGTCACCAGCTAAGATTAAATAGAATCCGGTGCGGCAACCCATCGGCCCAAAATAGATCACTTTATCTTGCCACAGCTCATGACTGCGAAGGAAGGTAGCCACCAGATGTTCAATGGTATGGATTGCACCATTTTCCATTACTGGTTCAACATTTGGCCTAGTGACTCTAATATCAAAGGTTGTTAAAGTAACATTATCTATCTTATCTTTTCTTGACACATAGATTCCAGGTAACAACTTTAAATGATCAATCGTAAAACTTTCAATTTTCTTCATATTTAAAACCTCACTTTATCTTCTACACTTATTATAACAAATAACCACAATAAAATGATATTAAATGGTTTTACCTCTCAAAAAAGAAAAACGCTGTACTTAGCGTTTTCTTTGTCCGTAATAGTAATTTTGATATGCGTAATATGGGTAATAAGGATTATAGTAATAGTAATAAGGATATGGTGGTCGTTGTTGCGAGTTGACCGGTTTAGGAGCGGTGGTGGTCTTTAGTTTTGGTGATACAGTTTTGGTTACACTAGGTGTCTCTTCTTCTTTTGGTGAGACTTCCTTAGTTTCCTCACTACTGTTAGCAATACCAACTGCCTTCAACTCTTCAACTGCGATCTTAGGGTAATAATCTTCAATGAAAGGTTCGCTGTCATCTAGTTCCACTCTTATTTGTTCTGGTATGGCCGGGAGTTTTAGTTTTGTTCCCGGGATAAGTTTCTCCCACGATCGAATATGATTGTTAATGTCTTTAATCTCATCGACTGAGAGATTATACGCTTGGGCGATATCCGAGACCCGTTCATTGGTTCTTACAATATGATAATTCATAAAACCTCCCCTTTAAATAAAAATCGTTGGGATCCCAACGATTTATGAATCGACAATGAAATCTTCATTTATTTCATTTTCAAAGTCGTCATCGATGGTTTCTATATTATCCGGATTATTAAAAACGGTTACCATCATTTTAGTTACACCAATAACCTCAACTAAAACTTCAAAAATTACTTCTATCTCAATATCATTGCCTACTATTCGAGCATTTGTACATGTCGGTTGTTGTAAGATTCGTGCCATTACATCAGTTGAACTACCCAAGTTGTCTTTAATGACTTCACGAACCTTTACCGTCTCTTGATAACTAGTTATTCTTCGGGCTATATCGGTTTTTGTATTATCGTCATAAGAATACCAAATATTGATCTCAAAATTACCAGAAACATCAACTTTATTTCCGTTTTTGGTCGCTTCAAACTCATGGTTGATGATCCAACAACCCAAAACACTAAATGCTTCATTTGAAGGAGTAACTAGTTGTTTTAATCTAAATAGTTTTTTTCCTTTTCCTACTACCGCTCTCGTGACAATTTCCCGAATTTCGCTCATATATATCCCTCCTCAGTAACAATATATTCATAAATGATATAACTTGCTACTGAATTTATATGGCAAAAGTCGAATATTATTCCACGATTTCCCCAGCTAAATGCCAAGAGTAAGCTTTAGTAATTTTAACTTTAACAATCTCGCCAATATATTTTAAGTCTCCTTTAAAGTTAACCAATTTATTATGAGCTGTATAACCAGTCAAAATTGCTGAATCAGTTTTGCTGGTGCCTTCAACTAATACTTCCACTATTTCATTTTCAAAGCGTTTATTGCCTTCTAGACTACCAACAGTCACTAATTCATTTAATCGTTGAAGTCTTTCACTTTTCACACTTGGATCAGTCTCATCAGGATAACGAGCTGCTGGTGTTCCTTCTCTTGGCGAGAAGATAAAGGTAAAGGCACCTTCAAACTTAGCTTCTCTCACTAAATCTAAAGTTGCTTGGAAATCTTCTTCAGTTTCACCTGGGAAACCAACTATAATATCGGTGGTAATACTAATCCCTGGGACTTTAGTACGTAAATAGGCTAGTTTTTCTAGGTATTCTTCTTTGGTATATTTACGGTTCATTCGCTTTAAGATGTGATTACTTCCAGATTGAACTGGCAAGTGAAGGTGTGGCATAATATTTCCACCCTTCCCCATTACATCCATTGTTGCCTTATCTAAATCACGCGGGTGACTAGTAGTGAAGCGAACCCGTTTTAGATCAGTTTTTCTGATATCATCTAAGAGATTAGCAAAAGTATAGTCCATATCGGTAAAGTCTTTACCATACGCATTGACGTTTTGACCAAGGAGTGTTACTTCCGCATATCCCTCATTAATTAATTCTTTAATTTCTTCAAGAATACTATCAGGGCGACGAGAACGTTCTTTTCCTCTAGTGTACGGAACTATACAGTAGGTACAGAACTCATCGCATCCATACATTATATTAACCCATGCTTTACGATTATGATCGCGATAGGTTGGAATATTTTCAATGATATCTCCTTCTTCTGAAAAGACTTCAATCATTCTGGTCATATTAGTTGTTGCTTGATAGATATACTCACCCAAATTCGGTAAGTTGTGAGTACCAAAAGCAATATCCACATGAGAAAAATCATCTCGAATCTTTGAGGTGACTTTTTCTTCTTGAGGCATACATCCACAAATCCCAATGATTAGGTGAGGATTTGTTTGCTTGTATTTCTTAAGACGACCAATTTCACCAAAGACCCTTTGTTCAGCATTTTCACGAATCGCACAAGTATTTACTAAAATGACATCTGCTTCACTTTCTTCTTGGACTTCTGTATATCCCATACGCTGTAAGATACCAGACATCTTTTCACTATCAGCCAAATTGCCTTGACAGCCATATGTTTTAATTATATATTTCTTACCAACACCAAAGTTTTCAAGTTTGGGATCAAACTCATAACTTACATAGTTAGTTTCTTTTCTTCCTCTTTTACGCGCCTCTTGAATTGAGGGGACAGAATATTTCTTTTGTTCGATCATTTTTATCATTTCCTTTTAATAACGTTCTTTAAAATCATCATCAGTAATGCCGAATACTACTTTATCAAAAATTTGACCATCGTAACGAAGGTAACCCTTGCGAGCCACTCCTTCTTTTTTAAAGCCTAATTTTTCACAAACCCGAATTGATTGGTGATTATCAACAAAAACACCTGCTTCAACTCGTTTTAGACCTAAAGTATTAAAGGCATACTGAAGAATCGCTTCCCCCGCTTCTACTACTATTCCCTTCCCCCAATATGACGGATTCAAAACATATCCGATTTCTGCTTTATATCGATTAACATAATTGTAAAGTTCGATCGTGCCAATCATTTTTCCTTGTTGTTTATCAACAATTGCCCAAACCCCAACATCACCTTTTTTATTGGTCTCAATAAACATACGAATGATATTCAGTGTTTCTTCAATCGATGTGTGCGGTTTCCATCCCGCTTCTGGACCAACGTATGGTAGGACGGCATATTCATACATATCTTGAAGATCCAAGATAGAGATTTCCCGCAATATCAAACGTTTAGTTGTCAAAACTGGTAATGTACTCATATCCCACCTCAAATAAAAAGTTGGCAATAGCCAACTTTACTTTCTCGCCTCAACAATTAGCTTGATAGCTGTCCGTTCTTCACCATCAATAACGATGTCGCTAAAAGCTGGAATGCAAATTAGGTCTTTCCCAGTTGGCGCGACATAGCCTCTGGCGATTGCAATCGCTTTGATTGCTTGATTAAGTGCTCCAGCACCAATCGCTTGGATCTCTACGGTTCCCCGCTCTCTAAAGGCATTAGCAAGGGCTCCTGCTACTGAATTAGGTTTTGATTTAGATGACACTTTTAAAACTTCCATGATTAATGGTTCCTCCTAGTATATTTTTGCATTTCATTTTATGCTATAGCATAAAGTTTTATGCCTTTATAGCTACTATTCTATTATATTCAAAATGTCATAAGATGTCACTTTTTTTGTATTTTCATTAATATCTACAATCATACCACAAAATTGGGTTAATCCACCGGATGCAGGTACATGGCGACTTGGTAAACCCGTTAGCATTCTTTTGAGGATCATTTCTTTTTGAACCCCAATAACCCCTTCTAAAGAACCGGTCATTCCAACATCTGTAATGTACATCGTACCATTTTTTAAGATGCGGGCATCATTGGTTTGAACATGAGTGTGTGTACCAAAAATGATATTAACCCGACCATCAAAATGTAAGCCAAAAGCAACTTTATCACTAGTGGCTTCCCCATGAAAATCACAGATGTAAAGATCGCTTGGAACTTCTTGTAATAGTTTTTCCGTAGCTTTAAAAGGACATTCCCACGGACCTGGAATAAAGGTCCGGCCCACTACCTGAAAAACGGTAATTTTCTTGTGATTGTAATTAATGGTTACATAGCCTTTCCCTGGAACACCTTCTGGATAATTCAGTGGGCGAACCAAGTGATCTGCATGATCAATAAAATTGAAAATGTCATTGTTATGAAAGGCATGATTTCCAAGGGTAACAACATTAACTTGTTGGTTTAATAAAAACCGATAATACTTTTCGTTAATGCCACTGCCGTGAGCAATATTTTCGCCATTGACAATAACAAAATTTATAGCCAACTCCCGGCGCAACTTATTTAAGTTGCGCTCAAGAGTCTCTCTACCTTCAACACTGTAAACATCACCAACTATGAGAATCCGCATTAGTTATTTCGCCACTTCCTGAACGCGCGTTTCTCTGATGACGGTTACTTTAATTGTACCCGGATAACTCATTGTGTTTTCAATCTTTTTCTTGATGTCACGGGCTAATTTAAATGTTTCCGCATCGTTGACTACATCTGGTTTAACTAAGATTCTGACTTCACGTCCGGCTTGAATCGCATAAGATTTTTCAACACCTTCAAATTCATTAGTTAAACTTTCAAGTTGTTGTAGACGCTTTAAATAATTTTCTAATGATTCACTGCGAGCTCCTGGTCTTGCTGCTGACATTGTATCAGCGGCAGAAACCAATACAGCAATCACTGTTTCGGCTTCATGATCACCATGGTGAGAACCGATGGCATCTAGAACCGCCTTTGGTTCACGATATCTAGTTGCTAGTTCTAAACCGATATCAACGTGGCTACCTTCCATTTCATGGTCAGCGGCTTTACCAATATCGTGTAATAAACCAGCACGTCGTGCTAACATCTCATTTTCACCAATTTCAGCGGCCAATTTACCTGCTAAAAAGGCAACTTCTTTTGAGTGAGCTAAAGCATTTTGTCCGTAACTAGTTCTGAATTTTAAGCGTCCAATCATCTTTACTAATTCTGGATGCACTTTTCCGATACCAGTTTCAAATACTGCTTTTTCACCTTCCTCACGAATTTCATTTTCTAATTCCTTCGTGCACTTAGCAATAACTTCTTCAATACGCGGCGGTTGAATTCTTCCGTCAGCCACCAATATTTCTAAAGTTCTTTTCGCGATTTCGCGTCTAATTGGGTCAAAGCATGATAAGACAACTGCTTCTGGAGTATCGTCAATAATTAAATCAACTCCAGTTAAGGCTTCAATTGAACGAATGTTACGGCCTTCACGACCAATAATTCGTCCCTTCATTTCATCATTCGGTAGGGCAACAACCGATACCGTTTTTTCATTCACTGTTTCATTTGCATACTGATTAATTGCGTTTGCGATAATAACTTGTGCTTTCTTGGCTGCTTCATTTCTTGCTTTTTCTTCTTGTTCTTTAATGTACACCGCAACCTCATTGGAAATTTCATTTTCAACTCGCGCTAAAATAATTTCTCGCGCTTCACTAGTTGTAAGATTAGATATTTCCATTAATTTTTCTTCTTGAGCTTGAATAAGTTCTTCGATCTTACTATGTCGCTCGTCAAGTTCGGCTTTTCGATCTTCTAGTTTAGATTCCTTAACATTTAAACTTTCTTCACGTTTATCTAGATTGTTGGAGCGAGCATCTAAACGACTCTCTCTTTGATCTATTTTTCTTTCCATTTCAAGAAGTTCATTTTTCTTTTCACGAACTTCCTTTTCATAAGCTTGTTTCAAATTGTGAATTTCTTGTTTTTGTTCAAGGATAGCTTTTTTCTTTTTCTCTTCAGCTGTTTTTTCAGCTTCTTCGATAATTTCTACAGCTTTCTTTCCTAGACGTTGGTATTTCTTTTCGTTAAGATAAATACCCCCAAATATTCCGCCAGTAACTCCTAGCACTACACCTAGTAAGATGAAGATAATCCATACACCATCCGGCATTACATTACCTCCATTCTAGTATTAAGTTGTATATATATTTTCAATATACTAATCTTCTTACTAATAAATTATACCTTAAATATAGATAATAGTCAATTAAAGTTTATTATTTTTCACCTTTTTGTCGAAAAAAGAAAACAACCATTTTTTTCTTTTATTAGTTAGTATTTACCTTTTTATCATAAAATAAACAATTTAATATGAAATAATTATTAAGCATATTTCATCATTTTTTATTTATTTGACATTATTCTTTAGTTTAATACCTTTTTATGATAAAATAAAAGTGGTGAGAAAAATGAAAATCAAATATCCAAATGGTGCTCCCTACAATCCCCAAAAAATAATTACTAAATCAAAATTTAATATAAAGAAATCTAAACTTGGAACAAGTTTTGAAAAGGCCATCAATGAATCAAATGAGTTCTATTTACTAACTAATCGGGCAATCATTCATAAAAAACCGACGCCAATCAAAATCACCAAAGTTGATTATCCCAAACGAAGTGCTGCTAAAATTACCGAGGCCTTTTATCAAACCCCTTCTACGACTGACTATAACGGTATCTACCGTGGAAGATACATTGATTTTGAAGCCAAGTCATGTCAGACTTCTTCCTTTCCTTTTTCCCATCTCTATACCCACCAGATTAATCACTTAGCGAAAGTTCATGAACACGGTGGAATATCCTTTTTATTGATTGAGTTCCACTTAGCGGAAGAAGTATATCTACTTCCAACTCCATTGCTACTTACTTGTTATGAAGATTCCTTAAATGGCGGAAGGAAAAGCATCCCTTATTCTTATTTTAAAGAATATGGATTACTAGTATCAATCGGATTTCAACCTCGGATTAATTATCTCGATGTTGTTGATAAAGTATATTTTAAAGAAAAAGATAAAGTCTAAAAACTTTATCTTTTGTTATTTTAAGGCATTGGGATAATGATGCCTGCATCAGAACCAATGACGTTTGGTAATTTGCCATCCCATTTAGCTAAATATTCGGCATATTTTAAATATTCACTAATCACTTTTATTTCTTCAGCAGTTTTACCATCCATGTTGATGCTGCCATCTTCATTAAAAGTAAAACCAAACATACGAGCAATTTCTATTGATTTAGCTTTAAGAGCTTCGGCTTCCGCTTCAGCAATAGCCTTAATGGCTTCGGCATCACCCTCTGCTTTGGCAATGGCTGCTTCGGCCTCTCTTTTAGCAACTTCTAGTTGCTCTTCAGCTTTAATGATTGCCTTTTCTTTATCATATTCGGCCTTTAGTTTATCTTGTTCAGCGATCATCTTTTGTTCAACCGCTGATTCAAAGGCTTCATTAAAAGTAATGTCTTTTAATGAAACAGTAACAATATCAACATAATACTTATTAACTGATTGACTTATTTCTGTTTCAATCATCGAAGAAAGCGAACTACGAGATGCAATTAAATCCATTGCTGATTTACTTGCTAGAACAACCTTTAATCTTTCCTCAGAAACGGCAATAATATTTTGGGTTAAACGTTCGAGATTTCCATATTCAGAGTTGATTTCTTTAACATAAGCCGGTTGAATCTTAAATTGAATTGTCAAAGCTGCTTCCATTGATTGTGAATCTTGAGAATAAGCAGCCGTAAAAATATCATTGCGTTGAACTTTAGTGTCATAGATCTCAACCTTGGTGGTTGGATAAAAGACCCAATAAAGCCCCGGTTCTTTAACTCCACTGATTTTACCAAATTGCTTAACAACACCAATTTGACCATTTTCAATAGTTCCAAATCCCATTGGAACCACGGCCAAGAAAATTGCTGAACAAATTGTCAGTACTAAATAAAAAGATGCCCTTTTCTTTTGTGATACTTTAGTACGGAAAAATTGATAACCAAACAAAGCAGTTAAACCTAAGAATAAAACAATAAAAAACATTTGCATAATAAAAAAATCCTTTCTCTTTTAAACTCATTATTATTAATGTGTATTAATAATACAACATTAACTAAATAAATTCAAATAGAAAGGATTAAATTATTTTCTATAGTTGTTCTCTAATCTTAGCTTCAATCTCAGCGCATAACTCTTTATTGTTTCTTAAGAACTCCTTAACATTTTCTCGTCCTTGGCCTAATTTTTCACCATTATAACTAAACCAAGATCCACTCTTTTCAACAACATCTAATTCAGTTCCAATATCAAGAACTTCACCCTCATGAGAAATACCTTCACCAAAGATGAGGTCTACTTCTACTTGTTTAAATGGTGGAGCTACTTTATTTTTAACCACTTTAATGCGAGTGCGGTTACCAACCGGATCAGCACCTTGTTTAATTTGTTCGGTTCTTCTGATGTCAAGGCGTAAGGTCGAGTAGAATTTTAAAGCACGACCACCTGGAGTAGTTTCCGGACTGCCAAATAGAATACCTACTTTTTCACGGATTTGGTTAATAAAGATGGCTACACATTTACTTTTGCTGGTAACACCGGCTAGTTTACGCATCGCCTGACTCATAAGTCTAGCTTGTAAACCAATGTGACTGTCACCCATATCGCCTTCAATTTCTGCCTTTGGAACTAGCGCAGCAACTGAGTCGATGACGATGATATCAATAGCACCACTACGAATTAACGCTTCTGCAATCTCTAATGCTTGTTCTCCAGTATCCGGTTGGGATAAGATGAGGTTTTCGGTATCAACACCTAAAGCTTTAGCATAGACTGGATCTAGGGCATGTTCAGCATCAATGAATGCGGCATAGCCACCTTGCTTTTGTGCTTCAGCGATCGCATGCAAAGCAATCGTTGTTTTCCCACTACTTTCAGGACCAAAGATTTCAATAATACGTCCTTTAGGATAGCCACCAACACCAAGCGCTTTATCTAAAGCAATCGAACCAGATGGAATTACTTCCACCTTCTCAACAGCTTTATCGCCTAATTTCATTACTGAGCCCTTACCATATTGCTTTTCAATTTGCTTCATTGCATCTTGTAAAATTTTATCTTTATTTTCTGACATATGATTTCCTTTCCCTTTTTATATTTTTACTTTGTTTTCAAAACAATTTCTTTATTTTTAATAAAGTAATCAAGACCACTGACAATCGTTAGGATTGCTGCAGCATAGATCAGTACATATTCAATTACATTACTTAATGTTTCATTAATTAAGGCGAATGGAACACCGCCAAGTAAGAGAATAAACACCATAAAGAATTGAACCGTTGTTTTTACTTTAGCAATTTTGGATGCCGCAATAATCTTATTTTCGCCTGCAGCTAATGTTCTAATTCCCATCACCATAAATTCACGTGCCATAATCACAATGACCACCCATGGTGCAAGTTTACTATCTTGTTGAACCATTAAGATGATTAGGACCGTCATGACTAACATCTTATCTGCTAATGGGTCCATAAACTTTCCGAAAGTCGTAACCAAATTATGTTTACGAGCTAGATAACCATCAAGAAAATCACTAAAAGCCCCCACCGCAAACAAAACAAATATAATTAGGTTACCCACCCATAAATTTTCAATCAGTGGTTCAGCATATAAACTGTCAATAACCGAAATAACAATAATAATCGGAATAAGGATAAATCTAAAAACAGTAATTTTATTTGGTAAATTCATTCTAACACCTCAATTTAAATATATTATAGCATAATTCACAGATAAATACTATCGTTTTTACACGATATTTGTTGCGAAATATCAGCGTTAAATGCAATTAAAAAAGACACGACAAAAATGCCGTGTGTTTTTAACATTCATTTGTAATATAATCATCAATTGCATTAGCCACGATTTTAGAAATGCGGACTGCTTCTACAACGGTTTTGGCTCCGGTGACAACGTCTCCAGAGGCAAAGACTCCTTTACGACTAGTACGACCAATTTCATCTGTTTTAACAAGTCCTCTTTCATTAACTTCAATTCCTTTAGTGGAACTAACAATCACTGCTCGTGGTCCTTGACTTATTGCTACTATAACGGAGTCGCACTCATATAGTTTTTCAGTGCCTGGAATTGGTCTAACTATTTCATTATTATTTTCATCAATAATTATTTCAGTGTCAGCGAGCATTATCCCACCATCGACAAATTCAACAGCAGATTTATTAAAAATAAATTCTGCACCATCAATTTTAGCGTATTCTACTTCATGTTCACGAGCGGTTATCGTTGACTCGTCTTTATAACATAAGATGTTTACTTCTTGAGCACCGTGTCTAAAAGCGGTTCGAGCCACATCCATTGCAACATTACCGGCACCAATTACCGCAACTTTCTTACCCAAATTATAAACGTTTGGATTTCTTAGATATTCAATGGCATAATGAACATGACCTAGACTTTCGCCTTTCACATTAAGTTTTGAAGGACGCCAAACTCCTGTTCCAATAAACACTGCTTTGAAATCATCCCTGAATAAATCATCAACTGTGATATTCGCTCCAATGGTTGTATTAGGTTTTATTTTAATACCCATTTCATATAATTTTTGGGTCAAACGATCAAGGACTGATTTTGGTAATCGAAACTCAGGAATGCCATATCTTAAGATACCACCTACTTGATCATTTTGTTCAAAAATAGTTACATCATAATCTCTTTGAGCTAAGGTAAAGGCAATAGTAAGTCCCGCAGGTCCAGAACCAATAATAGCAACACGCCCTTTAAAATTTTTTGAAACTTTTGGCTTATAAATATTCAGATAATAATCTGATATATATTGTTCAATGGCACTAATATGAACCGGTGAACCCTTTCTTCCTAACACGCAATGTCCCTCACATTGATTTTCTTGAGAGCAGACGCGACAACAAATGATCGAAAGTGGATTGTTTTCTAACAATAACTTACCTGCATCAGGAATTCTACTTTCCAACAATAGTCTAATTGCATCCCTAATTGGAGTTGCTACTGGACACCCTTTGGTACAATCGGGTTCATACATTGCAAGCACCTTTTAGCATCATCTATTATATGTTTACTCATATTTCTACCTCACTTCTTCTAAACACATAAAAAGGGGAGCAATACAAAATATTGCTAACCCCTTTTTTATTTCAATTCACTTAACTTATTATACTACATTTTTAAAAAGAAATCAAGTTATCAATCATTATCTAGGAGCCCCACAATCGAAGAAAAAATCTTATCTACAACTGATACAATAACTCGATCAATCGCCTGGGCTACATTAGTAGTAACATTAGGTTCTGGTCCCTCACTAATACTTGGATATTTTTTCTTATAATCATTCCCTGGAGTGGTTATTTCCTCTTCGAAACGTCTCCGTTCCTCATCTAATAAGTGATCTTTATTATCAGCCGAAAAGTTTTCTCCAATAAGGAGTCCCGCAAAAAACAACAAAGCAATTAACAAAATCTTAAAGATTTTTGATTCTAATTTTGGACTTTTCTTAGACATAATTATACGTTTCAATGATGCTAAAGATATCTTTAATATTGATGTTAAAAATAAAGTAAATAATATAATCAAAGATCATCCCTAAATAGTGATCTTCTGTTTGCACCTCAACATCAACGGTTTGATAAAAAACAGCAATATCTGTTGAACCAGTTAATTCTTGTAAATTATCAAGACTATACAAAGTATTGTTGATAAAAGAAAAACCCGCTGCAAACAAAACAATCAACACCAAGATACGCATCATTATTCCTCCTACAACACATTTTATGATTAATCAAGTTGTTCTATGAGGAAAATTTAAGTGAGTTTAGGAATGATTAACCGCTTTATGGAGGGCTTGATCTAGGGCCCCACTGATAATTTTAGCTAAGTCTTCAACATCAGCATCAATCTCTTTAGGTGTTACCATCATATTATAACCATTTGGCGTCAAAACTTCCGCAATCAAAGCCCGTTTATTTTCATCTGATAACAAGCCAATTTTTCCTAGAAAATGTTGTTTCATTTCATCTTCTGGTGCCTTAACTTCATCATAATTTAATGGTAATCTTTGACCGCCAGTAAGAGCATTAGCCCTTGGCGTATCCCCTCGATACTCATTAGCTAGGAATTTTAAGAGGTAATTTATCGTTTCATTGGTGATGGTCACTGCATCAACTACGGTTGGTACCCCGATCGCAATAACCGGAATACCGGTTGTTTCTTTACTTAATTCTTTTCGCTTATTGCCAACACCGCTTCCTGGGCTTATTCCGGTATTGGTGACTTGAATCGTTTTATTTACTCTAGCAATTGAAGAAGCCGCTAGGGCATCAATCGCAATTATATAATCAACATTAATCTCATTTTTAACTGCATTAATAATATCAAAGGTTTCAATTCCGGTGGTCCCCATAACCCCAGGACTAATGGCACTTACTTCTGAAAAGTCGTCGCTCATTGTTCCCAGTTGGAATAAATGACGGGTAACAATCACATTATCTAAGACATAAGGACCTAGACTATCAGGCGTCACATTGATGTTTCCCAACCCCACAATGAGACACCGTTTCCCGGTCATCCCCTCTTCAGCAATCACCTCTTCAATTACTTGACGCAAGACATCTTCAATTCGTTCATAAGTATCATTGTCATGGAAATCACCATTTCCAATCTCAACAGTGTAATAAAGTCCTGGTTTCTTGTGCACAATATTAGCGGAGGCCGGACCAATCGTTGTTTTAATAACATTAATGCCTTGGTTCTCTGATCTTTCAACTAATATGTCTGGTAAATTTGCTTGATCAGTGTTGGTTACCGCTTCATAAGCTAAATCGGTACGGGTATTAAATTTCTCTAAATCAATATTTTCCATCGTATCACCTCTCAAGTAGTTTTACCTTATTTCCTTAAAATATAAATAAAAGTTTAAAATGTGACAATCTAAAGATAATATTTTCAATAATATTGATATTTTTAAATTGCTTTTATCTTTAAATTGTGTTATACTATTAATGTTAAAAATTCGGAGGTGAAATAATGGCAAATATCAAACAACAAGCAAAAAGAATGAGAACAGATAATAAAAAAAGAGCCCAAAATGCGTCATTCAAATCAGCAATTAGAACAGCTGTTAAAAATGTTGAAGCTGCAGTAAAAGCTAATGATTTAGTGGCTGCTCAAGAATCATTTAAAATTGCAAGTAAAAAATTAGATAAATCCATTACTAAAGGCATTTATCATAAAAATTATGTTGCTCGCCAAAAATCATATCTTTCAAAATTAGTTAATACAATTGCAGCATAAAAAATAAACATCCAAAAAGGATGTTTTATTTTTTATATAGTTAAGAGTAATAATTCTAAACCAATATTCTTATCAATTTGGCCGCTTTTGATTTGATAATCAAGGGTGGCCATTTTTCTTACATAGTCTTCTAAAACATCGACTTTAAAGGACTTGGCATCACGCACCATGTAATAGGCTCGCCCACTACTCACTTGATAGTAATTAGCAATATCATTTTGGGAATAACCCGCCCTCAAAAGTTTACTAGTGGTAAGAAGCGTATTAAAACTTCTTCCAACCATCCCGATAATGGCCATAATGTCTTGGGTTGATTTTGATAAATTGTGATATAAATTTAAGGTTTTAATCTTGTCCTTATTTATTATAGCTTTGATCAATTCAAAGATATCACCATCTAAATCTTTGCACACTAGGGAATCCACCTCATCAACAGTGATGGTGTTACCCTTGCCAACAAAGTTGGTAAGTTTCCCAATTTCATTTTTCATCCGAACCATATCACGGTCGACATATTCTATCAATCTTAGGATGGCATCTTCTTTAATTGAGACACCTTCTTTTTCTACTAACCGAACCACCCATGCTTTAATCTCCACATCATCGAGTGGTTTGGTTTCGG
The DNA here is from genome assembly GCA_012838945.1 of Acholeplasmataceae bacterium. Classification (GTDB taxonomy): domain Bacteria; phylum Bacillota_I; class Bacilli_A; order ML615J-28; family CAG-313; genus DUOG01. The sequence continues at coordinate 17,512 of DUOG01000109.1, forward strand.
TAATCACTGCCACATTACGCAATGCTTTATAGGCCTTTTGGTTGAGTGATAGTTTCATATTAGATGCATCAATAATTAAGTAGGTAGTATCACAAGGATTTTTTAAATACTTAATAAAAGAATCAATATTATGATTAATGGGACTCGCTTCATCAGTTAAGAAACGTGGATTTCGAATGACGATGATCTTTTGGTCTTCCAAAAAAGGAATGGTCATTGCATCATTAATCACTTCAGCAATATTAGTCACATCACAATCATAGCGTGTGATGTGCCCCGGCTTTTTGGTTAGTTTGGTTAACAAGAGATCAATTTTAGTTTTGGTTATTACTTCCTCACCAGAGAATAAATAGATTAAATCGTTCACACGTTTTCCGTCCCTTCTTTTATAGTAAAACTTACCACCGCATCAAGTAGGTTTAGAGATATATCCTTCAAACCTTTTTGATATGAATCCTTAATTGTGAGATATGCGGTATCTAAAGTCTTTTCTCGTTTTTTATCATCAGGTTTATAATATTTATAATATAAATATTTTGCTCTCAAGAAAGGACTATCTTTAACTGTAAGGATGGCCGTTTCAATATTATTCTTCATACTAGAAAAAATATTAATCACTTTTATAATATTATTTTCATGAAGAAGGACCATCGTTAGATATTCCGAATAGATCAAGGCTTGCATTGGAGTGATGATTTGATCAATGTTTTGATATAACTTTGAGATAATCTCCCATGCCTGGTCTTGTTCCCCTCTCGCAAGGGCTTTATAGTAATTTATCACATTATTGCCGACTACCATTCCCACTGATATATCATCTTCTAAATAGTTATCTATTTCAATGTTTTCTACTGGGGTAGTAATTAATTGGTGGGACATCGATAGTTGATCATAAAATGCTTTTTTAATTCGCTTACTTTTAGAAATTGTATATATATTTCGGGCATCATTAAAAGAATCTTTTTGTGGAATTCCGTTACCCAAAGCAAATGTCATCGCCATATAAAAGAACATTAAGAAAAAGACATTAACTACACCATTGATATTAAAATAAAGAATGACGACAGAAATCACAGCAAAGATTAAATTGACTATTACTCCACCAGCATTATACCAAAAGTACGGCATATCATCATGGTAGTCGTGGGGGTATTTCATCAGTGCTTGCCCCAAGATTCCAGCTTGGCGGTGTCGTTGATGTTTGATCTTCCCATGCAAATCACGATACCATAGATGACTAAAAAAATGAAAAGAAACAAATTGGAAGCCGCTCATTAAACCAAATATCAAATGGCCCAGCTCATGGGTAATCACATGAAAATAAACACTAAAGATTAAAGAACCTATAAGGGTAAATATTAGGATCCAGCTTTCTTCTATTTTGATATTTAAGCCAAAAAGAAAGATCAAAGCAATAACCATCGCAATTTGTAAAAAGACAATTAAAATTGAAATAATGTTTTTCTTCATAAGCCACACCCTCTTTAAGATATTATATCAAAGAAACCCATTACTTTCAATCAAAAAAGAAAAGGATATCTTTAAGTTAAAGATACCCTTTTTTATATATACATTAAGCACAGACCCTAAAGAAGTTAAGGGTCTCCACTTAATGGGCCGAAAGTGGCATTTTCATTATATCCTTTAATTTTTATGGTATACCAATTCCTTGTGATTGATATGGTATAATAATCGCTTGTTGATAGAACCATATCAATATTTTCTTTTAATCGTTTGACTACTTGAGGTTTGGGAAAACCAAAGGGATTATGTGACCCACTCATGATAATCGCAACTCTAGCGTTGGTGTTCTTCAAGAAATCTTCTGAACTAGAAGTATTTGAACCATGATGGGCCACTTTTAAAACGTCAACTGATAAGTCATACTTTTTAATCAATTCTTTCTCAACTTGGGTGCTTATATCACCAGTGAACAAATAGCTAAGTCCAAACACTTCCCCAATCATAACGAGACTATTATTATTGGTATCTTGATAATCAATTCCTGGTGATATTACTTTAAAGATAATGTCCTTATTTATATTAAGGATATCTCCTTCTTTAACTTTAATTAGTTTGGTCTTTCCTAATTGGCTAGTTATTTGATTGATATTATCATTATCATCATATGCATTTATGATTAAATTGTGAACATTAAATTGTTCAATAATCTCTGATGCTTGACCAGCATGATCACTATCACTATGAGTTAATATCAAATAGTGAATAGTGTTTACTCCTTTTCCTTTTAAGAAAGCAAAAAGATCAACATTATTAGTTTCTCCTGTATCAATTAAAATATTTACTTGATTAAATCTTTTTCCAATATAAGTAGCATCACCTTCTCTTAGGTCCAAGAAGGTTACTTCATCAAACGGATGAAAGAAACGAGCATTTTGATACACCACTAAAAAGATAATAAAAATAACAAGAACCTTTCTAAGAGGTAAATCCTTTTCCCACCTTCCTAAGAACTTTAGTAAAAGAATATAATAAAAAGTATAGACCAAAAAATTAGGGACGGGAAACTTAACTCTTAAAAAACTGATACGTGATAAGAGATCAAGGGTTGCTGAAAAGCCCTTAACTAGCGTTAAATAAAAAGGACTTAAGAAAGGAAGAAATGAAATAAATAATGAGATGGGTAAGATAATAAAGGAGACTAGTGGAATATAAAATATATTATAAATGATACTTAAAAAATTGATTTCACCACTAATATTAATAATAATAGGGAAAGTGATTAAAAAAGTAACCACACTGATGATGGCACTTCCAAAATGAGTATTATTATATTTATAGATGATTATTCTAGCTGCTGTGATGCTAAAGGTTGTTAAATAGGTGAGAATGAAAGCATATTGAAAAGGGGCTAGCGGTAAAACAAAAGCCACAATTAAGAAGTTAATCGATAATAAATCAAGGGGATCTAAATCTAATCCCCACTTCTTATTTATTCTTTTTAGTACCTCACCCACAAAGACCCTCACCACAGCAAGTAAAAAGGCCGTCAATATCAAGTAAATTGTTAGAAAGAAAAAAGTTATGATGGTTTGATGCTTTTGGGAAACCTTTAATAACGAAAGCACTTTTTGCATGAGGGATATAAGCAATCCGATATGGAGACCTGACACTACAAAGAGATGACTAATCCCTAAAATCCCAATCCGTTTTTTATCAAAGTCATCAAGATCATTTTTGTTTCCAATCACTAAGGCTTTTAAGTAACTACTTGATATCTCATCAAAATGCCGATCATAGTAATCGTTTATCATTTCATTCGGAGTAAAGATGGTGGATCTTTGTTTTAATATTTGATAATCATACACTATAATTTTTCGATAGATTCGCTGATATTTTAAATAATTTTTCTCATTAAATCCATAAGGAACTCTAGCAGAAAAAACTTCTTTGATTTCTCCGTTTATCTCTAATACCATCCCACTTCTTAACTCTAAGTCACTAGAATTCCACAATACCTTCTCACCATTAATTTTTAAAATAACCTTAGCATAATCTTCTCTTTTACTAATTTCATATATCGTAGCTTTGCCATCATACTTTCCTAGACTAAGATTAGAATCTTTAAAATAATTGATGCTTATTATAATGGTATAGATTATTATGATAATAACTACTAATTCAAAGCGACTAAAATCTTGATGATACAGATAACCCAAATAAATTAGTAATAGAATACCATACCACCAATTACTAAAAGTTAAATACAACAGTGCCACTGAAAAGGCTATTAAGAAAAAATTATGAATTAAATCTTTAGACCGTAATAGAATCCTTAATTTGATTAAAAATCCCATCGCCAATACCACTGATGTTCAGGAGTTCATTTATTGATTTGAAACCACCATTTTGTTTTCGATAGTTGATGATTGCTTCTGCTTTAGATTTCCCTATCCCTTTTAAAGTAGTCAGTTCTCCCACCCCAGCAACATTCAAATTGATTAGACTACTTCCCGCATCAATTCCATCCTTAAAAGGAATAATTATTTTCATTTGATCCACCACTTCTTCTGATAATGAAATCCCTACAAGATTAGCATTGTATCTCAGGCCACCGGCTAGTTCAATCAAATCATAAATAGTCATATTTTTGCTAATGGGATATACCCCGGGACTATTAACTGCTCCACAAATAAAGGCATATTCATCAGTCCCCTTAAAGTGAGGTAGGTATAAAGGAGTGCTACTATTAGTTAACGTATCAATATTTACACTAATATTATCATTAATCTTTTGAGCCAGATTTAATTTATCATAATCAGCATTTTCTAAAAACCCTCCTGCTTTTTGAATCAATGATCCCAAGGTATCACCCACCTCACCTTCATATTCCCCTGGAAAAAGAATGGCTCCAGTCAATTTAATCTTTACATACTCTTTATTATCACTTTTTACTAATATTTCTTCTCCGTTTGCTGTTGGGTTAAATAATAATCCTAAAGATAATAAAAGGACGATACCAATAATAATCATAACAATTGTTTTCTTATTCAAGTTATCACCACCTTCATCATTATCTTTAGTGAAAACTATTGTATTTTGCTTTATTAAAAATAAAAAAGTACAATAGAGATCTTATTGTACTTTTTTATTGCTATTGCATTTTTTACCATCACATCCATAACCTAACTCATCACATAATGGTTTTAATTGATTACAAATGTGGCTTAGTATTTTTTCTAGATTTAATTGATTTATTAACCCTTCTACT
>DUOG01000110.1 GCA_012838945.1 Acholeplasmataceae bacterium
ACCGAAAGCAAGCATTTTATTCATTTTAATAGGTTGTTTCTATTCAACCACTTTTTCTTTCATTTTTTCAATAAGTTCTAACACTCTTGTTTCTATTTTCAACAAGTCTTCTTCTTTTGGTGTTCCTGTAAATTCCACTGATTCAGCTAAGTCCCATTTCATATTATATCTTTCAAATATTTCACGAAGTTCTCTTTCAGCTCCGCCTGTCCATCCATAGGACCCAATTCTAAAGCCAACTTTATTAAAAATTCTTTTTCTTCCAAATTCACTAAGGGCATCAGCCACTGGTGGGAATAATTTGTACTCATAGGTCGGAGCAGCAATAATAATTCCTGCTGATGTAAAGACTTTAGTAACAGCTTGTCCAATATTTTCTTTTGGCAACTCTACTAGATGATATTTAATCCCCTTATTTTTTAGAATATTTTCAATCACTGGTAGGGCTTTTGCTGTCATTCCGTACATTGAGCCCCAAACAACAGCAACTTCATTTTTACCAAATCCTTCTGCGTATTTAGTATAGCGAGTATAATCATCAATAATTTTTTGAGGATTACTTCGATATAACGGGCCATGACCTGGAGCAATTATCTTTATCTCCATCGTTTTTGCTTTTTCAATGGCCTTTTTGACACTAGGGGTAAATGTAGTCAAAACATTAGAATAGTATCTTTCAGCTTCTGCTTCAAACATTTCTGCTTCGACACTTGTAAGTTCATCATCATAATGATGATCATTCATCATACCAAAGGAGCCAAACATATCACAAGTAAATAGTGTTTGAGTTTCCGCTTCATAAGTATACATCGTTTCTGGCCAGTGAACATTAGGAACAGGATGGAAACGAAGGACTTTACCATTTCCTAAATCTAAAGTGTCACCTTCTTTAACTATTTGAATTTTGTCCTCACCATAAAAAGAGGAAAGTAGTTTTGCAGCTTGCGCTGTACAAATAATTGTAAAATCTTCTTTTATCTTTCTAAAACTTGAAATCCAACCCGAATGATCAGGTTCCATATGATTGATTATTACATAATCAATATTTTCAGGTTCAACACCTATTTCTTTTAAATATTTATAGAGGGTTTCAGGAACTCCATCCCAACCAATTACCCCATCAATGATTGCGGTCTTATCACCTTGAACAATATAAGAATTTAAAGTGAATCCATTTTTAACTTCCCACATTCCCTCAAATAATACATCTTTAAAATTCATTGTCAGCATATGGATGCCATCGGCTATAGTTAATTTCTTCATTTCATTTCCTCCAAATTTATCATTGCTAGGATTACCTTTAAATATCTGTCGACCTAGTATTTGAATATAAGGTTACCATTATACTTAGCAAACAGATAACCTTTTGTTAATGCCAATATAGGCTTTATATAAGCATTTTTATGTACGATTATTATACCATTTTTACATTATTTAGTCCATTTTGTTATTCTTTTAGTAGTGGTATATCATTTTTCTTAATCAAAAAGAGACATAAAAGTAGTCATAATTCAAACTATTCTAAGTCTCTATAATAAGGGTTATACTGATTTTAATAACTTATATGCTTCCTCTACCGCAAATCGCAATTTTGTAACCTGATCACGTTTTGTTTTAGGATAGATATAGTAAGTATCATCTAAGGTTGAAAGTACGATTGCATCCGCCACCACACCATCACTTCTTAATTTATAATCAAATTCAATATGAACCGAGTATAATGATGCGGTTCCTTTTTCTAAATTAAGTGGACCTTCGAGATCCTGTCCGGTTAATTTGAATCCATCCTTTGTATGAATAAGTTTACCATCGCCAAGTTGAATAAAAGATTTTGCATTTGGTAATGATTCAATGTAGACGTCATCTTCAAAGTAATATGTACCATCTTCTAATTGTTTTCTAGTAAAAGCCCTTTGAGATTCATACCAATCTGGAATATGAGGATACTTTGTTTCTCCCTCTAAAGAATTGAGTCTCCCAAATTCATCCTGATAATGGCGTTTACCACAGGCATTACACCAAATCTCAGTACCATTTGAGTCCATTTCAAATTCTTTTTGACAAGACTCACATTGGTATAATACTTTATGTAATCCTTTGGTACGATTCTTATCTTTAATCTTAATCTTATTATCAAATTGATATTTAAATTCATCGTATTGGAATGCCGTTTGTATTCTCTTATTGATCTCTTCAACCGACAAATCATTGATTTCATTTTGGTTGATGATCTGAGTCATATCTGCTGATAGGGGAACTCTTCTATTACCCATATTCCACACCGGTTGAGTTAAAAAATTTCCATGCATGTTTAAAACAACGACAGGATATTTTAAAACCTTTACCATTTTACCAAGAGAATCCGGAAGAACTGCTGTTGTTCCCATCACCGAATAACATGCTTCAGGATACAAAATTGTAATCTTCTTTAGCTTTTCTAAAGAGTACTTAATTTGTTTAAATAGCATTATGTCTTGTGGAGTGAATTTGCGTTTGCCAATAGCTCCTACATTTCTTAATAACCATTCACGACGTAAAAAACCATCAATTGCAACGACATAAGTTGCTCGATGAGGAAATATTGCATGGGTGGTTACTTTAAAATCAATAAATGCGTGATGTGTACATAGTAATAAATATGGCGGTTTTAAACCTTTCATATTAACCTTGTTAATTTTTAACCCTCTAGTAAGAGTAGTTGAAAAACTTAGAGCATAGGCAATCGGTGTTAAGTACCATTTTTCCTTAACTGGTTTTCTTAACATGTCAAAACGTTTTATCTTTGGCATGAATAATTTTCTCCCTTAAATTTGTCATTCTTTTCATCATTGGAGAATCCTGAATTATTAGTTCAATAATATTTGACTTATAATGTTTTACTTGAATCCCTTTTTCCAATAACACATATTATACATTATTTTTTACATATACACAATTCATTTACCTTGTTGAAGCGAAAAGGCCACTATATAATCCATAATATGTTAAAAATTCTACTTATCAATATCTTTTGCATAAAGTAGTCATTTCATTCTGAAAATAAAAAAAGCTCATTTCTGAGCTATTTTAACAATAATGGGTTACTCAATCAATGTTGATACAATAGCGCACCCCTACAAAAATTAACAACACCCCTATTCAATTTTTACTACACCTCTAAAGATAAATTGCTACACCCTTTAATTGATTGTGGTGTTGCCAGTTTATAGTAAAATTTCGCCTTTTTATTTTTTTCTTGTGTATTTACATTCTGGATAATTACTACAACCAATAAATAAACCGTATGGTCCATTTCTTTCAACTAACGAGTTCTCATAATATGGACATTTATTTAAATATATTTTTCTTTTGCTTTCTTTATTATTGTCTAAGTTAATTGTATTTTTAATTTCAACATCAAAATCCAGACATCTTCATTCCACTCACTTAATTTATCTTCAGATTTATTCATGTCTACTGTTCTATACTAAATACCTCTAACCTATAAAATTACCATTAGAGTCAAAGCTTTATTTGCTTTTTTAAATTTCCTTTTGATAGAAAGGCTAATTCTGACTGGAAGAGGCGTTGTTTGAAATAGGGCAAGCTAAAAGCTCTATTCTACAAACGATGTATCAGCTATTGGTGGAAACACCTATATATAAGCCCTATATTCACTAATTTGTTCACTCTTGCTTTTATAAGAAAAAGCTCAGACCTAAACTGATCTGAGCATATAATTATTTCTATATTATTTGTACAATTTTATCTTTTACATTTATATATTTATTA
>DUOG01000111.1 GCA_012838945.1 Acholeplasmataceae bacterium
ATTCCTTATTATCTGACTTTGATATAACATCATTATAAAACTCTTTTATTGCTTCATTCATGACCTTATTCTTAATACCTAAAACATTTATCGCAAAATCACTACCACCACTAATGCCATAAGCTCTTTCAACACCAGTACCAAATAAAAAACATGTTTTCTTCATACATTCCTTTCTCCTTAAATAATTTTCATATTAGTATATTTGAATTATAACACGAAATAAGATAATCCAATAGTAAATATATAAAAAGCGCAAGGCTATTCGCTTGCGCTTGTGTTAATTTGAACATTTTCTTTTAACAAATCTCTAATTTCGGTTAAAAGTTCATTATCGGTTGGTTTCTTTGGTGCTGCCTCTACTTTTGCTTCTTCTTTACGATTAAATCTTCTTACAAGTTTTATAAAGAAATAAATCGAAAGTGAGATGATTAAGAAATCAACTACATTTTGAATAAATGCTCCATACAAAATGGCAGCCTCAGGCATTACTTCTCCATTCACTACCCGTTCAGGTTTTAAAACCCATTTGAGGTTTTTGAAACTAGTTCCAGCTGTTAAAAATCCCAATATTGGCATGAAGATATCATTGACGAGAGAAGTAACAATCTTACCAAAAGCCCCACCAATAATCACTGCAATCGCTAGGTCCACTACATTTCCTTTTAAAGCAAATTTTTTAAAATCCTTCATTATATCCTCCTTAATTTATTATTTTTCAATATCATATCGCCAAGACGTAATACCACCAAAATCAAAGACATATTCATATCCAAGATTTATTAACTTTTTAGCCGCTTGGGCACTTCTATTTCCACTTCGACAATACACCAAGATGATAGCGTCTTGATCAGGTAATAATCTTGGCTTGTCATTATCAATTGTCTCGTTTGGTATATTGATTGCTCCTGGAATGCGTTCGCTATTATATTCGCTAAGGGTTCGAACATCAACTATAACCAAGGTACCGTTCTCAAGCAGACCGTTTTCTAACGCAAAATCAATAAAAACCTTTGCTTGCTCACTTGATATTTTAGTATATTTTCCTTTATGTTCTGCTTTGATATCATCAACACTATTAACCTCAGTAGTTTTACCCAAACGACAACCACTTAGAACTAATACCAAAAATAAAATCAACACTAGATTCTTTTTCATATCAAATACCTCATTCTTAATTATTTTGCATCTACTTTCTTATAGTATAACAAAATAAGTAAAAAAAGTCTTGAATACGCTTCAAGACTAAAATAAACTATAGTGCTTTTACCTGTGACTTCTTAACTTCGTAGCCAAGTTTGATAATGGCATTTTCAATATCTGAGATTGATACCTTATCATCATCAAAATTAACCTTTACTTTACTAGCATTAAATAACACTTTTAAACTTTCTTGGTCAATTCCCTCAATAGCTCTTACAGCATTTTCAATTTTTTGCATGCATGATGGACAACCTAATGTTCCTAATTGAATTGTTGCTTTTTGCATCTTCATTCCTCCTTATCTATATTTTATCATAAATTACTTTTTTAGGCGATAACGAAGCAATCTCATTCCATTTAAAATAACCACTAAGATACTTCCTTCATGAACTAACATCCCAATAGACATATTCATCCATTCACTAAAGAAGACACTAGCAAGTAATACTAAGACTACTCCAATCGCAATAAAGATATTTTGACGCATATTACTTACGGTAGCTTTCACTAAACCAATAGCATGAGCTAATCGACTAAAATCTGAATTCATTAGAACCACATCTGAAGTTTCAATCGCAACATCAGTTCCGCTGCCCATCGCAATCCCAATATCGGCTATGGCTAGTGATGGACTGTCATTCACTCCATCGCCTACAAAGGCAACTCGATGTCCTTCTTCTTTTAACTTTTTGATGTAGTTACTTTTATCTTCCGGAAGCATATTTCCATGAGCTTCAGTAAGACCTAACTCGCTTGCTACCAGATCAACTGTTCCTTGGTTATCGCCTGATAATACAATTAGATTTTTTACTCCTAATTTCTTTAATTTCTTAAGATTTTCCTTCACTCTTGGACGGATTTGATCGCGGATTCCAATTAAGACTTTTAATACACCGTCAATGGCCGTCAATACTATTGAGTTTCCCATTTTTTCAAAATGGGCTATATCAGCCAATGCTTGATCATCCAAAACAATCCCTACTTGATTCATCAAACTGACATTACCAATAGTTATCTCTCGTCCATTTACCCTAGCAATGATTCCGCCACCTTTAACAACATTCGTCTCTTCGACTGGATATAAAGGAATATCACCTAAATGTTCAATAATTGCCTTGGCTAGGGGGTGGTCAGACTCCTTTTCAACACTTGCTAAATATTTAAATATTTCATAATCCTTGTGGTCATAAAGTACCATATCAGCAACTTTTGGGTTTCCAATTGTTAAAGTACCGGTTTTATCAAAAGCAATCGTATCAATTCTACTAAAGGCTTGGATTGTTTCACTACCCTTTAACAATACTCCATGCCGGGCACCATTACCTATTCCCGCAACATTTGAGACCGGAACTCCAATAACTAATGCCCCTGGGCAACCTAAAACAAGAATGGTAATTGCTATTTCAATATCTTGAAAAATCAAACCTACTACCAAGGATAAAACTAACACAATAGGTGTATAGTATTTCGCAAAACGATCTATGAATCGTTCTGTTTTCGATTTTGAATCCTGAGCTTCTTCAACAAGCTCAATAATTTTTCCGAAGGTAGTATCTTCACCAACTCTTTCAGCTTGAATTTGAATCGTTCCATTTTCTAATATTGTCCCAGCAAACACCTTTGCTTTCTTGTCTTTGCCTACTGGAATGGCTTCACCAGTGATACTTGCTTCATTAACATAGCCACTACCACTAGTTACAAACCCATCCACAGGAATTTTAGCACCAGTCTTTACTAGTAATATGTCACCAACATCCACTTCATCAACATCAACCTCTTCAAATTCTCCATCTTCCATTAACTTTAAAGCACTTTCTGGTGCCATTTCCGTTAACTCTTTAATAGCTGAACGGGTTTTATTTAGAGTACGTTGTTCAAGATAGGCACCAAATAAGAATAAAAAAGTAACAATGGCTGACTCTTCAACATTCTTTATAATAAAAGCACCTATAACAGCAATCGTTACTAATAAATCAATACTAACTACTTTTACTCTCAATGCTTGATAGGCCTGAATGGCTATTGGTGCCACCCCAATAACTGAGGCAACGACTAAAATCCAAAAGAACACCGTTTCATATCCTAAAGCTAATTTACTAAAGAACGCTACAGCAATTAATATTACAAGTATTAAAGTTATTTGATTCTTCTTTCCTAAGATAAAACGTTGCATCATCTACTACCTCCTTTCGCCTTCTCATTTATAAAATCATTACTTTGCTTTATGATACTCTTCATCCATTTCTGATAGTAATTGATAAACAGTGGCATAAGTTTCACAAACATCACCAGGCACTTTATAATTATCAGTTATCGCTCTCAGTGTTTTAAATTCTTCGGTTAAATCTGTATCATCATTTACCTTAACACAGATTGCATCAAAAACACTCTTTACTTCAAAAAATTCTGGATGATGTTCTCCATGAACTCTTGCGACAATTGGTACATATTGTTCCAATATTTTAAAATGCTTTTCCATTTTCTCTTTAAAAGTTAATTCCTTAGACATAATTATACCTTCTTTCTTTTACTTTACTATATTATAGCAAATAATCATCTTAAAAAAATTGACTGAAATCAATTTTTTAGACAAATAAGGCACAAACTTCTGTGCCTTATATATTTTGTGATATAAAGATAAAGTAAATACCTTATTATTCATTAATTTGTAAAATTTGTTATTCAATTATAGATAAAATTAAAGATATCTATAATAACAGCTCCGTCTATTTTATTGTTTACTTTATATGCATTTTCAAGAGTTTCATTCTCACCATTAGAAAACAAATGATTTAATTTATCATATACCTTATAAGTTACATTTTGTTTATTTTGTAGTAAGTCTTGATACTGATAAAAGTGTTCCATGGAAACTTGGAGATCTAGTCTCCCTTGTATTATCAAAAGTGGACATTCTAAATCTTTAATCAACTCTCGATTAATCTTATTATAACTAACATAGTAGGCGGTATAGGCACCAAAATAATTATAAGCTTCCTCACCTGCGGGAACTTCTGTTAAAGATTTAGCATAATTACAATATGGAAGATACAAATTATATAAATCTTCACTTTGAACCTTTATTTGTTCCAATAGTAAATCTAAGATATGCATAGTTGATCCTGCCATAATAATACCACCAGCTAAGTCTTTATCTCTTTCTAAAACAATTGGTATAATGACAGAGCCTAAAGAGTGGCCAACTAAATAGATTTGACCATGATCAATATTATCATTTTCTCTTAATAATTCAAGACAACTTTCTATTGCATATAAATACTCATCTTGGATCGAAAATGAATAGTCATTTATAAGAGACTCTACATGTTGATAAGTAACTTTATTAAACCTAATTGAAGCGATCCCCTTTTCAGCAAGTTCAATTGCTAGGGTTTTATAAGGCTTTTGAGCATTGACCGTACCATCCATATCACTCGGTCCACTGCCACCGACAATGATAACTGCTGGGACCTTTTCATCAGTTACTGGTAGTAGAAACTCGCCATCTACTAAATACTCGCCATTTTGTAATTGGCTTCTTTTTGTTTCATACTCATATTCTCCCCATTTAGCTTTCAATACATAATTTTTGTTTTCCAGATTTTCTATCTTGATGTCACCTTCATACCACCCCATAAATATATACCCTTTTTTGCTTGGAGTTGGAAGGGTGATAGTCTCATCTTCTTTAAAACTAGTTATAAGAGATTCACAAATCCCTCCATCTAACTCATAGCTAATAGTATAAGTTTGAGGTTTCTTACAGCTAACAAGTAAGATTGAGAATAATGATAAAACAAGAAAAAATAAAGTTTTTTTTATAATTTTCATATTCTTCATTCAATTCCCTTTCAATAAAATATTAAAATATAACTATTTTATAAACTTTTTCAATTTCTTATGATCTTTATCATATGGTGGATATCTTAGTGCAAGATCAAGATAACGTGACTTTTTTAATATTGATTTAAAATGTGAAAAAGCATCAAAACTTTTCTTGCCATGGTATGATCCCATTCCGCTATTGCCAACCCCACCAAAAGGAAGATACGGAGATGCTAGATGCATAATAGTATCATTTATACAGCCACCACCGAAAGATACATTTTGGATAATTATATTTTCAATCTTCTTATCATTAGTGAAAAGATACAGGGCCAGTGGCTTTGGATGTTCATTAATGGCACTTACAACATTATTAATATCATCATATTCAATCAATGGTAAAACCGGACCAAAAATCTCATCTTTCATAATTTCACTATCCCAATTGGCATCTACCAAAGTAAAACCAATTTGATTTGATTCCTCATATTGTTCTCCACCAAAAATAACATCACTTGAAGATATTAAAGTAGATAGGCGTTCATAATGTTGCTTGGTAATAATTTTTGGTAACTTGGTATGATCAGAATAATATTCATTTACTACCTTTTTCACTTCAGCAATAAACTCATCTTTGACATTATTGTGAACTAATACATAGTCTGGGGCTACACAAGTTTGACCTAAGTTTAACATCTTGCCCCAAACAATGCGTTTTGATGCTAGTTTCAAATCAGCTGTTTTATCAACAATACATGGACTCTTTCCCCCAAGTTCTAATATGACTGGCGTTAAATGATGACTTGCTGATTGCATAACTAATTTACCAACATTAACACTACCAGTAAAGAAAATTAAATCAAATTTCTCTTGAAGTAAGTTTTGACTTTCAGCCCTACTACCTAAGACAACTTTAACATAATCCGGAGAAAAAGTATCTGATATTATCTTTTCAATAATCTTTGATGTAGCAGATGAACGCTCTGAAGGCTTTATTAATGCACAATTTCCTGCAGAAATCGCACCGACTAGGGGCATCATCGATAGTTGAAAAGGATAATTCCATGGGCTAATAATTAAAACAACTCCATAAGGCTCAGGATAAATGTAACTTTTTGCTGGGAAGTGAGTAATCGGCGTTTTAACTTTTCTAGGTTTAGTCCATTTCTTTAATCTTTTTTTAATAAATTTAATCTCCATTAGGACGGTTGATATTTCGGTTAAATAAGATTCATACGGGCTCTTATTAAGGTCCAACTTTAAAGCGTTCAAGATATCAACTTCATATTTATTGATAGCTTCTTCTAATCTTTCCAATTGATTTATCCGATATTTTACATCAAAAGTCGTTTTCGTATCAAAAAAAGTTCTTAACTCATTTACATATTCTTTCATTTCCTCACCTCTTAATTCTAAATATTTATGACATATCAAATTGTTAACATCATCATACTATAATTATATCATTAATATAACAAAAAAGGTCAGATAACTGACCTTTTCATTACAATACTTTTGATAGAAACTCTCTGGTTCGATCGTTTTTAGGATTGTTAAAGATTTCTTCAGGAGTCCCCTCTTCGACTATCTTTCCTTCATCCATAAAGATAACTCTATCGGCAAACTCCCTAGCAAATCCCATTTCATGAGTCACAACTACCATTGTCATACCAAGGATAGCCAATTCCTTCATTAATTCCAATACTTCTCCAACCATCTCTGGATCAAGAGCACTAGTAGGTTCATCAAAAAGCATTACCTCGGGATTCATACACAGACTTCTAATAATTGCAACCCTTTGTTTTTGACCACCGGACAACTTACTTGGATAGGAGTCTTTTTTATCATATAGACCAATTCTTTTTAAAAGTTCACTTGCCTTATTTAATGCTTCTTCTTTGGTCATCAATTTTAATTCTATCGGTGCAAGAGTTAAATTATCAATAATCGTTAAATTATTGAAGAGGTTAAAATGCTGAAAACACATTCCAATCTTTTGACGAGCTAGATCAATGCTCAAATGATATTCCTTATTATATCCTTGTAGTAGTCGTTTGAAGTCATTTCCTTCTTTTTTGGGTTTTAACATATTACCTGCTTTAATCACTTCAATGATGTTTTTTTCTGTAAGGTTACTAGTACCAAGTTTCTTAAAAGTATTTGAACTTTTAATCAAATCATCATGCAAATATGGATCTAGTTTAGTTAATAGCTTATTACCAAACCAAACTTCACCAGATGTCGGAATCTCTAATTGATTAATACATCTTAAAAGCGTTGATTTCCCTGAACCAGATGATCCTATAATAACGACTTTTTCACCATCTTTAATCGTCAAATTGATTCCATTCAATATATTCTTTGTACCAAAGTTTTTATATAAATTCTTAATTGTTATCACTTAGGCGTAACCTTCTTTCGAATCTTTTTATGATTAATGTTATTGTATAAACGATTGCTAAATATAGAAGTGCCGCAAGGATTGCTGGGGCAAGATAGTTAGCAATTTCTTTATTAATGGTGGAAGTCGCTTGATTTAAATCAAATGTTAGAGTTCCAATAGTTGAACCTACCATTGATACAATCGCTGTTTCTTTTACTAAAGCTATTAACTCATTCCCAATAGCTGGAATAACATTTTTGATCGCTTGAGGCATTATAATTTTAGACATTGTCTTAAACTTGGAAAGACCTAAGCTTCTTCCTGCTTCCATTTGACCTTGATCAACAGATAGAATGCCCGCTCTGATGTTTTCTGATACGTAGGCACCAGAATTGATACCAAAAGTTAATATAACCGCAGTTACCTTAAATCCTTTGAATGCTAAGATGGCAAACACCATAATGAAGAGTTGTAAGGTTATCGGAGTACCACGAATAATTGTTGTGTAGATGTTACAAATACCGGCCAAAGGTTTCAACTTCGGATTATCCATCGCAAAGATTTTAATGATAGCTACAATAAATCCAATTACTAGCCCAATCCCTGCAGCAATCAAAGTAATTGCAAGGGTGTTTTTGAAACCCTCAAATAGATAATTTCTTAGTTCACTGGTTGTTATTATTCTTATAATGTCTTTAATAAGATTCATGTAAATGCCCCATTATAAGCCAAGATGTTTATTAACTAATTTTTGAATACCGTTAATACCATCTTCGTCTTCTTTTAATAATTCTTCTAATACTTCATTAATAGCTTTTAATAAAGCAGTCTCACCTTTAGTTACACAGATTGCATACTCATCAAATGCTAACTCATCTACTCCATTTTCACCTTGGTAGTATAGAGGTAAACATCTTAAATTAGATTTACCTTGAACTAATTTCTTTGCTGGAAGTTCATCAATGATAACATAGTCAGTATTAATGCCAATATCAGTAACAGCTGTATCTAATGAGCTAAAGTAGTTTACTTTATAACCTTCAAGTAAGCCCCCAGCTTTAACCTCATCACTTAAAAATAAGTCTGCAGTTGTACCAGATTGAACTCCAATACCTTTATCGGTTGTTAAACTAGACCAATAAACACCATAGTTATCATCACTCATCAAATTCTTGATATTGATTTCTTTACTAATGTCATAAATGACATATAAGTTTGCTTGATAATAAACTTTAGAAAAATCAACTTTTTCTAAGCGTTCAGGAGTAACCGATAAACCAGCAGCACCAATATTAGCAAGTTTACCTGCTGCTACTGTGTCAATGATAACATCAAAACTAACATTTTCAAACTGAATCATCTTGCCGAGTTTTTCACCTACAAGATTCATGATCTCTACGTCAACTCCGGTAATTTTACCATTTGAAATGTATTCAAATGGCGCAAACCCAGCTTCTGTATAGACTATAAGTATGTCATCGGATTTGCAGGAAGTTACACCAAATAAGCAAGTTAATAATACTAGTGATTTCAATATTTTTTTCATATTTTTTCCTCTTTCTATTTTTCATATTTACATAAATCAATAAAAAAGTCCCTAGGCAAAAGTTTGCCTAAGGACGTATAATTACATACATGGTGCCACCTTAGTTCGTTATTATTTCACAATAATAACCTCAAAAAGTACAATAATACTTTTTCTCTATAACGGGAGAACCCGATAACCCCTATGAATTCAGGATTACTACTCCTAGATGCGTTCACATATTCTTTCCAGTACTGCCTTTCACCAAACACAGCTCGCTAAACTTAAGTAATATGCTACTATTTCTATTCAACGTAATTATTTTATTGATTTTAATGCATATATTTTATGCTTTTATTTTTTATTTGTCAATAGAAATGATGCAATTATTTTATTAAATTTTTGCCAAATTTACTAATTATATTCATATTTAACTTCAAGCGAACTATTTTCGCCTGCTACCTTCAAATAAAATCGTTTGCTTGATGAAATGGTATAACTTTGATTATCTTGGTTGACATTAAATTCATAAATAATTTCATCATCATCGCAAAGTACTAGCTTGGCATTACCTTTAGAAACTTTAAAATCTACCGTAAAAGTATAGGTTCCTTTACTAAAGGTATCAATGGTGAAAACACCGTTGATTTTTTTCACCCTATAAGATCCCTTGTTTTTAATTACATTTCTATAAGATCCTATCACACTATAATTTGAATCATCTACAATCTCATCATCAGTTATACTTTGTAAAGTATAATCATCTTCACCATTGGTATCTTTATATTCTGAGCATGAAGTAAGAATTAAAGCAAATAAAAATAAGGTTATTATAGTAATTATCTTTCGCATTGATAAACTCCTCCATATAAAAATTACTTTAATAAAAATATAGTTACCATCTATTTATAGGTTCCTTATTTTTCATAAGCACCACCTTTAAAAATGGCATTTATTAGTAATATTATATCATTTAATACAGATAAATGAACTTATTTAATAATAAATCAAATAAGTTCATTTTAATTAATTATTCAATTTCACTGACCAATACATCAATTATTCCTTCTTGAATATTGTTGAGTCCAGGGCCTAGATACTTATAATTGCCACCATTTGCGATAAAACATATTCCTGTGTTTTTCTCTTTCACAAAATACATCACTGATGATATACCATAAGCACCACCGGTGGCGCCATTTAGCGTTACTTGTATATCTTCATAATAACGTCTAGCAAAGAAGTTTATGTTAAATAGTGTTTCTACTGTTTCTTTCTTTAATATTCTTACACTTTTGTAAAGTCCTTCATTCATTAATGCAATCATTATTTTGCTTAAGTCTTGCATGCTTGTAAATAAACCACCTGCTGGTCCCCTAAAGTTGTTGCCTAATGGAAAGTCTGGATAAGTTGCATCAATAAATTGCTTAGCTGTTCTGTTTGTATTAAATCCATTGAAAGCATCCGAAATTTTATCTTTCTTTATAATATTCTTGGCTTTAAAGCTAGCATCCATTGCTAAAGGTTTTAAGAAATTATTATCGACAAATTCGGTAAATAATTGATTGCTGCACTTTTCAATAATACATGCTATGATACCAGGACCAAAGTTTGAATAAATATATTTTTCACCGGGTGTATAATCCGAATAGGTATCTGGTGAATAATATTCACTATCGGGATTAGTGAGTAAATCTTCTAAACTGACAAAGTAATGTTGACCGTTTACCCCATCATATCCAATGCTACCTTCTTCATTACAATCAGTAATACTGGAGGTATGAAGCATTAACATTTTGGTTGTAATAGGAATATGTGGGTATTTTGGATTCCTAACTTGATATCCTAAATATTTACTAATATCTTCATCAATATCTAAGAGTCCATCTTCAACTAATTTTAATGCTGCCATTGAAATTATCACTTTTGAAATTGATGCAATCCTAAAGATCGTATCATCTTCTACTGGCTTCTTATCAATAAGGGAACGATAGCCATAGGTATATTTAAACTCCTCTTTACCTTTGATTAAAACAACACTTGCTCCAACGACTTGATCTTTGAAAATATTAAAAAGTCTTTCATTTAAGTTCATAATATGCC
>DUOG01000112.1 GCA_012838945.1 Acholeplasmataceae bacterium
AAGTGAAACGCCTTTTTTTATTAGTCTCAATGGCTTAAGTCTTACTCGCCATTTTATTCGGCTTCTTCGTCAAGAGCTTCGATTGCCGCCAAAAGCTCGGCGAGAGTTTCATAAACGGTGGTGTTGCAGAGGGAGAAAAAGCTGTAATATAAATGAGCCAACGGCGGTACTGGTACTTATAGGAGGGTGTTTCACGCTAAACATAATATTAGAAGAATATAGAACAAGTAAAAATGCGAGAAAATATTTCAATCAATTCCTAGAGGTAAAAGTAGATACCGTGATTAGAACCAAATGCACAACAACACTATTCGTAAAAGATTATAAGGAGGATCAACAATGAAAAAAACAATAGATACCCCAAACCTAGAGGGCAGAACATCAAGATGCATCTACTACGGAACAAGGAACAAAGCATCCAAAGAATGCAGCAACGAGGTCAAAAGCGATTCACGATTACCATTCTTCAAACACAACCCAAACAAGGATCATGATGAGCACTACTGCGGGTGCTGGGGGTGGGACTAATGGTTGGTTTAAAACCAGGAGCAAGGGTAGTTTACATTCCCAGAAAACCAAGGATGAAGAAGCTAAAAGCCAAACAAGGAATTATAAAAAAATAGACCCGATCAAACAAGTAGCACACGTGTGGTATGATAACAGCTCAAGGGCTAAGTGCACCAAGCTGAGAGACCTAATACCACAAGTGCAATAGAGCAAGCGAAGAAATCACCCTGTAATCGATTTTAGAGCTGGGCATAGAACAAGGTCAAGTAGTGTCGCATAACGCAACATAAGGGAAATTTATATGGAATATTAGAATAAAAGCCCTTGTCTTAAGGGTGAATATGATGTATAATTATATAATATAGCTTAGGAGGTTTAAAATGAATGCAACAGTTTTGATAGAATATTTAAAAAAACAAGGATATACATTTGAATCTAATGAATATATTTATATATTAAAAATTAATGGTTATAAGATTTCTTTTAATATCAACACAAACACATTTAACATTGAAGGCATAAATGTTCAACATAAAAGGATTTTAGATCTTACAAAAGAGGAAAATCATTCTGTAGTATATTTATTAATCAAGTTATTAAAGAAAGGTTATTCCCCTAATGTAATTACATTAGAAAAATGCTGGCAATTGGGGCATAATGACAGTGGCTATTTAGATGTTATGTTAGAAAACCCAACTAACAAAGATATATATATGATTGAAGTGAAAAGATTTTCCGAAATTAAAAAGTTTACAAATGTTAAAAATGAAAAGAAATTAAAACAAGTCTTTTCTTATGGGTTCCAGGAAAAAAACACGAAAATAATTTCATTCTATGCTCATGATTTCAAAAATTCTAAAGATTATTTTTATAATATTTATACGGATGATATACTTAAACAATCACAAAATGCAGAAGATTTCTTCGAGCGATGGAATAAAAGTTTTGATGAAACAGATTACATATCAGATAACCCAATATTTAATTTCACTCAAAAAGTTAAACAGTACGCAAACTTAGTTAAAATAACTGATGAAGATACAAAGATTTTATTTTCCCAATTTTTAACAATTCTCAGGTTAAACTCTATCTCAGATAAACCAAATGCGTTCATGAAAATGATAAATTTATTTTTGTGTAAAATAGGAGATGAAATTTCACAAGATAAATATTTCAAAGTAAAAGATATTAATAATGTTACACATGAATTTTTCGGAATGAAATTTCAATATATTCATGGAATTGATACTCCAGAGTCATTCATGAAAAGAATGAATGAGCTATATAAAGATGGTATGAAACGGTATTTGAATAAAGAAGTTATAGATTATAATGACGAAGAGATTGAACTTTTATTAAACCAAAATAATAATGAAGAACTCTTCCAAATATTTGATGATTTAAGATTAAAAAAGAATAATAATTTTTCCTTTATCGAAGTATTTGATGATGAAACATTTAATGAAAACTTTTCTGTTGTCAAGGATATAGTCGATTTACTGCATAAATTTCAATTTAAATATGATTTTAAGTACCAATTTTTAGGCGATTTTTTTGAAGAATTACTTAATACAAGTTTAAAACAAGAAGCAGGTCAATTTTTCACACCTTATCCTATTGTAGATTTTATGATAGATTCACTACCTTATTATGAAAACATGATAAATGAAATTAATACGGGTAATCCAAATTTCATTCCATCAGTTATCGATTATGCATGTGGGGCTGGACATTTTCTTATTAGCTCGATAGAAAAAACACAGCATTGTTTAGAATTAATAAATGATAAAAAAATAAACTTGACACATGAACAAAAAAAAGTTCTTGATACAGCTTTAGTTAGCCCTTATTGTTGGGTTAATAGAGATAATGTAGTAGGAATAGAAAAGGACTATAGATTAGCAAAAACAACAAAAATCTCTACGTTTTTAAATGGTGATGGAGATGCAGAAATTATTTGTGGGGACGGAATAAATAAATTTAATGCAAAAGACTATTTAAATACTTGTTTATATTCAACTAAGACAAGAATTGAGAAATTTGACTATTTAATCTCTAATCCACCTTACTCTGTAGATGGGTTTATGTTAAATTTTGTAAAGAATGGAATTGAAAAAGGTGATGGCACTTTCAGTTTATTAAATGATATAAACTATAAAGATTCAACAATTGAAATCTATTTTGTTGAAAGGGCTGAACAATTATTGAAGAAGAATGGTATATGTGCTATTGTTTTACCACAATCTATTTTGTCTTCTGACAAGTATGAAAGGCTAAGAGTGTATATCGCAGATAATTTTAAAATTAATGCCTTAGTAATGACAAGCGATGTAACTTTCTCAGGAACTACAACAAGTCCAGTTATTTTATTTTTAGAAAAAGTGAAAACTCATTTGAACTATAGAACAATGATAATTACATCTCCAAAGTATTTAAATCCAATTGGGAAAATAAAGCACCAGGAAGTAAAATTTTTAGGTTATGAGTTTAGTTCAAATAGAAATAAAAGTGGAATATCTATAAAGAAAGATTCTGTTCTTAGAAAGATTGCACCATATGTAAAAGATTTTATTTTAGGTAAAGATGTCACTATTCCTGTAGAATTAAAGGAATTAGTTTCGATTAAAAATATTCAAGATATAATATTAAATAAAAAAGAAAATTACTTCGGTGATATTTATCCCAAATACACTCCAACAAAAGGGAAGAAGTTAAAAGAATTTTGCCAAATTAATAAATGGAAAGTAGATGACTTTGAATTTGTACCAACTGAATATGTTGAAATTTCTAATATAGAGGGCGGAAAAATTCAAGGACCATTTAAAAATAAAACTACTAAGAGATTCTGTAAAAAAGGTGATATAATAGTATCATCATTAGTCCCTAGTAGAAATAAGATTATTATTGCTGATAGAGATTATATGTTAAGCACGGCAATACATGTTTTGAGTTTTGAAAATGCTAAAACAAGGGATTTCATATTTACAAAAATTAGATCAGATGAAGTAATCAGACAAATGATAAATTTATTAGATGGTTTCAAAATCACATATGCAAAAATTAATGAGGATAATCTTATTAATAATGTCATTATTAAAGACTAGCGCTTATATAATTAAAAAGACGACTTTAAAATCGTCTTGTATTTTCATTATAATTTTCTAATTATTTGCTCTAATTCATTTAACAAACATTTGCAATTATATATTTTTCTGAGTTTTCAGTTTCAGGATATAATTCAATCAATGCATTTCTTAAATCAAAAATTACTGCTAATTCTTTATCTTTTGTCATATTTTCACCTCCTTGACTCATTATAGCACATTAATCTCGCATTCAGTGTAATCGAATTGATAGGCAGAATAGTCGTAAGGGTAGATGTCACGAATTACCGTTATAGGAAAGGTAGCTCTAATGATAAAGTTTGTACGTGTGTAAGGCAGTGCTCGCCAAAGCCCGCCTTGTTACCAGGACGATCGAGCACGAGGGGTTGAAAATAAAGACAGTCGAAGTCGTCGGCGAGAGAGTGATCTTTATTAATTTAAAAAGAGATTAACGCAAAATAATCAAGGCACGCCAACAAAAAAGATTTGTATCCGCAATGCAAATCTTTTTTGTTTTGTGTTTAATGG
>DUOG01000113.1 GCA_012838945.1 Acholeplasmataceae bacterium
GACATATCAGTGACATCGTGAATCAAAAAACATGGGTGCACTTATGGGGTAGGGGCGGTAAGCATCTTGACAAACTTTAGCTTCGACACCGAGCCTGGGGTTTCGTGCGAATTTTTTTCATTTCAAACGGGGTATTAACCCAATCCATAGTAAAATCATAGATTTTATGGTAAAATATTTCTATCGTTTACTTAAGAAGGATGTGGTTGATTAATGAAAATTTACACATATAAAGCAAAATTTCCATATGATGCAAAGCAATTGAAACTATCGGCAGAAATATATAACACTGAAGATGAAACAAAAAGGATAAAGGTAGATTCGGTTATCTTAGATACTGGTGCAAGTGGATGTTTAATAAATTCTAAACATATTAAAGCCCTTGAAATTGATTTAACTCCTGATGGTGGCACAAGCATTGGCATTGAGGGAACCGAGAGAAAAAATGATGCTGCAATTTATGGAATTAAGTTTTCTGATGACTTTTATTTCAATTGCAAAATGAAGGCTAGTGAAACATTACCTGTTGCGATGTTGCTTGGAATGGATGTACTAAGTCAATTATACAAATGGGAAATCAAGCGTGATGGTCTCAATGATATTGAAGTGTATTTTGAGATGCATACAAATGAATAGCATATAATTATAAGCTCACTTTTGTGGGCTTTTATTTTGCACGGACTACCTAGCGGTGGTCTTTTTTATTACCAAAATGGAGGTGAATCAATGGCTAAAGATGGCACTGCTAGAGGTGGTGCGAGAATAGGTAGTGGAAAGAAACCTATCAAGAAAAATAAGGTGGAAGTGTTAAATACAACCTTTTATGATATGGCTGAATTTGAAACACCGGATGAAATAGAAGGTGTAGATGTTCCACTAATCAAAGATTATTTAAAAGCAAAGCAAAAAAATGGTAGAGATTTTTATGCAGAGGATATTTTTAAAACCACATACTTATGGTTAAAAAAACGTGGTGTAGAAAAGTTATTAGGCAATCAATTAATAGAACAATATGCAATGAGTGTTTCTCGTTGGATTCAATGTGAGGAAGCAATTTCAGAATTTGGTATGTTAGCAAAACATCCTACAACAGGAAATGCAATCGCAAGTCCATACGTTGCAATGTCTCAGGCATATATGAAACAAGTGAACCAGATATGGTATCAAATATATTCAATCATTCAAGACAATGGATCAGCGGAGATTGATGAACTTGATCCACAAGATTTAATGATGGAGAAACTGCTTAAAGCAAGAAAATAGTGAGAGTGACCGAAAGGTTGCTCTTTTTGTTTGGAGGTATGAACGTGTTGAAAGTAATAGAGTTATTTGCAGGTGTTGGTGCTCAAAGGCAAGGATTAAAAGAAGCAAACATTGATCATGAGGTTGTTGCGATAAGTGAAATAGATAAGTATGCCATAAAGGTATATGAAAAGTTACATGGAAACACACCGAATTTAGGAGACATTACAAAAATTGAAAGATTACCTAAAGCTGATTTATGGACTTACTCATTCCCATGCACTGACATTTCATTAAGTGGAAAGATGCTTGGTTTTGATAAAGGGAGCAACACGCAAAGTAGTCTATTATGGGAGGTTCAAAGATTACTTGAAATAGCGAAAATCAATAATGAACTACCTAAATATCTCCTAATGGAAAATGTAAAAAACATTGTATCAAAAAGGTTCAAATCAAACTTTAAAGAGTGGATTTCATTTTTAGAAGAATTGGGATATAAAAACTTTTATCAAATTTTGAATAGCAAAGATTTCAATATTCCACAAAATAGGCAAAGGGTATTCATGCTTTCCATTCGAGATGATAAAGCTGAGTATTCATTCCCTAGTCCAATTCCATTATCACTAAAATTAAAAGACATGCTTGAGGATGAAGTTGATAAAAAATACTACCTTTCTGAGAAGATGCTCCAGTTTTTAAATGACGAAACAAATAGAAACGGATTCATAAGAAAAAAAACAGTTTAGACCACATAAAATCGATGAATCTGATATTGCATTTACAATTACTACAAAAGCAGGCAGTAGACCAACCGATAATTTTATCGAAGTATTCGACTTTAGATATGACGAAGGTATTAGAGGGAGAGTTGACAATGACCTAAGTCCAACGATTACTACCAAAGCTGGGTCAAAGGGATTAAGTGGTCAACCATTCATCAAAGTTCCACAAGCTACAAAACAAGGTTATGCAATAGCTGAAATAGGTGATGGTATTTACACAAATCGAACCGAGAGTAAGCGAGGTGTTGTCCAGAAGGAATCAGTACCTACACTAAAAACGAGTCCAAATGATTTAGCCGTTGTTGTAGATGATTCTAATAGACTTATAGCTGTCCGAAGATTAACACCAAGAGAATGCTGGAGATTAATGGGCTGGAAGGACAGCGATATTGATAGAGCATTTTCAACTGGAGTAAGTGAAACTCAGCTGTATAAAATGGCTGGAAATTCAATCGTTGTAAATTGTTTAACTGAAATATTCAAGAGATTAAACGAAGGAGGAAAAGAGAATGTTTGAAAAAGTGAATCCGTGTCATCCGGATAAATTAGCAGATCGTATTGCTGGAGCAATTGTTGACCTTGCTTATATAAAAGATTCAAACCCTAAAATAGCAGTAGAAGTTTTAATTGGTCATGGGATTTGCCATGTAATTTCTGAAACATCTGTTGCACTTAATAAAGAAAATGTTCATGGAATAATTAAAAGAATCGCAGGTAATGTTGAGGTCGACTATGTTGAAGTGCCACAGGATATACACCTAGCAAATAATCAAAAAGATAAAATTCGATGTGGCGACAACGGAATTTTTAAAGGTGTACCACTAACTACTGAACAAAAGAAACTATCTAAGATTGCAAGAGATATCTTTAATAAATACACATTCGATGGCAAATATATCATCAATGGAACAAGACTTATCATATGCCAGAGTAATGCATCTACTGATGATTTAAGAAAAGAATACCCTGATGCAGATATTAATCCTATTGGGGATTGGACAGGCGGAACTGATGTTGACTCAGGTGCTACCAATAGAAAACTAGGTTCTGATATGGCAGATTCTGTTACTGGTGGTGGGCTTCATGGTAAGGACTTATCCAAAGCAGACGTTAGTTTGAATGTGTATTGTTTCTTAAAAGCACAAGAAACAGGATCACCGA
>DUOG01000114.1 GCA_012838945.1 Acholeplasmataceae bacterium
AAAGAGAGATTGGTGACAATGGCGTAGTGGATCACCTGTTCCCATACCGAACACAGAAGTTAAGCACTACAGCGCTGACGATAGTTCTAACGAGCGAAAATAAGTCGTTGCCAACTCCTTTCTATTATCTTTTTTGCCTCTTTAGCTCAGTTGGTTAGAGCACATGACTGTTAATCATGGGGTCCAAGGTTCAAGTCCTTGAAGGGGCGCCATTGTCAATAAGTTAAATACATATAAAAAACGACGTTAGGTCGTTTTTTTTATAATTTTAGTACCTTTTAAAATTTAGTTGTGATATAATAATTTTAGAAATGTGTGAAAATTAACTCCTTTCTATAATTTTTTTGCCTCTTTAGCTCAGTTGGTTAGAGCACATGACTGTTAATCATGGGGTCCAAGGTTCAAGTCCTTGAAGGGGCGCCATTACAAATATTATCAATTCATATAAAAAGCGACCTAAAGGTCGTTTTTTTTATACATTTAGTACCTTTTTAAAAAAGGTTGTGGTATAATAAATTCAGAAACTAAGGAAAATTTATCCTATACTATAAATAATAAATTAAGGGGGTAGTTAAGATGCGTAAACATTTAGTAAGATTTTTTATGTTGATTTCAACGATCGGGTTACTAACCGGATGTTTTAATGTTAAAGTTCCTTACTATACAGTGGAGTTCTATGCTCAAGATCAATTAATTAAATCAGAAGTCGTTAAAAGAAGTCATTTTGCGACATATCCAGATGCGCCTGAAGTTAGGGGTTATTCATTTGAGGGATGGGACCGGGAAAGATTACCGGTACGGTCGGATTTAAAGGTTAATGCTCTTTATGAACTGATTCATTATCAGATTACTTATGTGAATGATGGTGAACCAGTAGATAATCCGAATACCTATACTGTCCTTGATGAGATTGTATTCAATAATCCTACTACGGGCGATTTTGTTTTTCTGGGTTGGTTTTTAGATGGAGTGAAGGTTGAAAAGATTGAAAAAGGAACAATTGGTGATTTAACTTTGGTAGCTGTTTATGATGAAGTTAACTATATGGTAAGAGAAGATAAAGAAGCACTGATAGATGATTATAAAGATATCTTAAGTGGTAATGTAGAAGCCCTTGATGCTCTACCATTAGTAGGAACTGTTTATCAATCAAAGATTACTTGGCAATCAAATTCTACTGGAGTTTATGTTAACCCATTTACTGGTGAAGTAACAATCACTAAAGGTGAACAAATACAAGAAATTATATTATATGCCATCATTGAAAAAGACAACTATGTACAACTTTGTGAATTTAGATTTAATATCCTTTCTAATTAATTTTGGTTTTTTGATTGTTTTCACCAAAAACAATCTGAAATATTTAAAATAAATATATTTTATAAAAAGAGGAGGATAATGTGAAAAGGTTTATCAAAATTGTCTTTGCGTTTATTGCTTTAGGAACATTTGCATTAATGTTTAGTTCAAGTGTTACAGCAGTAAATTTGACAGACGAACAGATGGTTGAGCATGACCTTAGTTTGGTTACCGTGCCTGATACAGCAATCATAAGTTTTCCGGTTGCTGTAAAGAGCCCCTATGGCAGCCAATTTAAATGGTCATCAAGTGACGAAGCTGTTCTAGAATTTATGGATGGATGGTTTGTAGTTAAAAGACCATCTGAAGAAGACGCGGTGGTCACTGTAACCGTAGAGGTATCTCGAGGAGAAGTTTCTGACATAAGAGAATTTGAGGTTTTAGTTCCAGCAGGTGAAACTATTACTCGTACCTTTACCATTACTTATCTAAACGTCTCCGAAGAAGAAGTAGCGGGGTTAAAGAAAGAGTACAAGTTGGGGGAAGCATCTTTTGATCTAGAGGCCCCAATTGAAACTGGTGGTAAGGTATTTATAGGTTGGTTTTTAGATGAAGACTTAACTGAAGAAGTTACCCGCGTAAAAGTTGGAACTCAAGGAGATCTTACTTTCTATGCTAAATGGGATGTTCCAGCAACATACAAAGTAGTTCACTACGGTGAAGCACTTGAGGATGGAGAGTATGTTGTATTAGAAACTGAAACATTCGATAGTTTTGTTGGACGTGAAGCAATTGCTGAACCGCTAGAATTTGAAGGGTTCACATATGCGGCTGATCATGATCTAGAAGTATTAGAAGGTGTAGTTCCTGAAGAAGGAATCCTAGAGTTAAAAGTTTACTACACTCGTAATGTATACGAAGTTACTTTTGATACTCAAGGTGGAAGTGAAATTGATCCATTAACAGTTAAATATGGAGAAGTAATTGAAGCACCAGTTCCTCCAACAAAAGTTGGTTATGAATTTGATGGATGGAACGTTGAGTTCCCTTATGAAGTTAAGGGCGATGTTACTGTTACAGCAAGTTGGAAAGCAGCTTTAGTGGATTACAAAGTAGTTTACTATGGTGAAAAACTTGATGGTACTTATGAAGTGGTAGAAGAAGTTTTCGGTAAAGAACTTACTGGAACAGAATTAACACTAACACCAGATGAAACTTTTGAAGGATTTGAATATTTTGAACACGAAGATGAAGTAGCAACTCAAGTTATTGCTGCTGATGGAACTTCAGAATTTGCATTCTATTATAAACGCCTT
>DUOG01000115.1 GCA_012838945.1 Acholeplasmataceae bacterium
AAAGAGAGATTGGTGACAATGGCGTAGTGGATCACCTGTTCCCATACCGAACACAGAAGTTAAGCACTACAGCGCTGACGATAGTTCTAACGAGCGAAAATAAGTCGTTGCCAACTCCTTTCTATTAATAACGGAGGATTAGCTCAGTTGGGAGAGCATCTGCCTTACAAGCAGAGGGTCGGCGGTTCGAGCCCGTCATCCTCCACCATTATTTAATATGCCGACTTAGCTCAATTGGTAGAGCAACTGACTTGTAATCAGTAGGTTGTGGGTTCGATTCCTATAGTCGGCACCATTAGTGTCCCCGTAGCTCAGTCGGTAGAGCAACTGACTTTTAATCAGTGGGTCGGACGTTCGATTCGTCTCGGGGACACCATCTAAAAGAATATTAACAAACGCCTGGGTGGCGGAATAGGTAGACGCGAAGGACTTAAAATCCTTTGGTAGCAATACCGTGCCGGTTCGATTCCGGCCCTAGGCACCAAGCGTGGGTCCTTAGCTCAGCTGGGAGAGCGCCTGTTTTGCACGCAGGAGGCCGAGGGTTCGAGCCCCTTAGGATCCACCATTTTATTATAAAAATAAGAAACCCAGTATATAGATGGCGGTGTAGCTTAGCTGGCTATAGCGATCGGTTCATACCCGATAGGTCGGGGGTTCAAGTCCCTCCGCCGCTACCATTTTCTTTGGTGAAAATCGGACCCGTAGCTCAGTTGGTTAGAGCTCCCGGCTCATAACCGGTCGGTCGTAGGTTCGAGTCCTACTGGGTCCACCATGATTATGAAGCGGAGGAATACCCAAGTCCGGTTGAAGGGATCGGTCTTGAAAACCGACAGGGCGTGAAAGCGCCGCGGGGGTTCGAATCCCTCTTCCTCCGCCATTTCACTTCACAAATTCATTTAATTATGATATAATATATATTGATAAGATCGCGGGGTGGAGCAGCTGGTAGCTCATCGGGCTCATAACCCGAAGGTCGTAGGTTCGAATCCTTCCCCCGCAACCATATGGTCCCGTGGTGTAGTGGTTAACATGCCAGTCTGTCACACTGGAGATCGCGGATTCAAATTCCGTCGGGACCGCCATTTCTAATGGGGCTCGGTAGCTCAGTCGGTAGAGCAAAGGACTGAAAATCCTTGTGTCGGCAGTTCGATTCTGCCCCGAGCCACCATTGTTGAAATAAAACATCCTAACTAGAAGTGTCAAATGTATTTGACATTTTTTTAATTTATACAGGTATATATATTAAATTAAAAGACAAAACTCAATTTAAATGGTATTATTATAGAACAGTATAAATTTTTCAAGGAGTAGAAAATGAGAATTTTTGTTAATGAATTGGAATACCACGTTGATACTGAAATGACCATTTTTGAATTTTTAGAATCAATTGGCAGACCACTTTACCATTTAGAATATTTAACAAATGAATATGAATTGATTGATGCTAGTATAGAACTTGTTGAAATTATTGGGCAAGAAAAGGTCCAAAAAGCAAAAGATATATATGTATCTGACGGAATTCAAATCCTTACTGATACAATTATAATTAAGGAAAATGTAAAAAGTATAATTAGTGATATCTGTAATCAGGAAAACTTTAGGTGCTTTGTGGTACCAATTGGTCAAAACGGCCCAGAAGAATATCTGCAAGGGTTTGTAATTGTTGAAAACTTTGAAAGTGGATATCTTGAATATTACCCTAAGGTTAGAGTAAATAATACTCCAAAATTACTTCAAGCATTAAGCGATGATTCCTTAAAAGTTGTTGCTTTAATTGATCCTAAAATAGCGGTAAATGAAACTATTGATCAATCCTTAAAAAGAGTAGGATTTTCCGATATTGTTGAATTAGACCTCGGGATTAAGATTAAAGCTATTGAAGAAGTTGATAGTTTTGCAAGAAAAGCAGCAAACTTTATTGATGGAAATGATGAACAACTACCTTTTCTTGTAACTGATGATGTCAATAATACCTATGAAATTAGTCGAACCAAACAAAAAAAGTTGTTATCTGATGTAATATTTAGCTTTCAAATTGAAGCAAATCTTTATAAAAACTATTTTAATAAGAATCAAAACATCTATATGGTATACATTACTACTCAAGAAATAACCAATGCAAATGTTGATTTATACCTCAGTCATCATGTTGATTGTGTGGTTTCTGTTAATGATTTAAAGGAAATAATGGATTGTGAATTTTTTGATAATTCAGATTTAAAAGTAAAATTATCCGCTTTAATCGTTAATACTTTGAATGATTTGGTTTTTAAAAGAAATACTCAAGATTTAATTTTTGAATTTAATAATGATCGTTATGAGTTAAAGTTTAAAAAAGGTAAGAAAGAGTATAGCATTCTGGTAATGAATGAATTACCAAAGGAAGAATTATTAGGCATTTCATTAGTTATCATAACTGATGAATCTCCTGATCTTAACCAAAGAGAATTACTGTATAAAGAAAAATTAATTAATGATATATATAAAAACTATTTAAAAACTCCAGGGAGTGAACATATTAAACGTAGCAAGTAGATGATTAGACAATTGGAGGGAAACAATGAAAAACCTATTTACATTATATAAACGCGTATGGCGTACCCCCTTGGCATCAGGACTAGCATTATTGTTTGTTGTTCTAGACGTCGGGATAAATTTGATATTACCATACATTATGAAAGATGTTGTCAATTATGCAATCGCTAATAAGGACTTAAGTTATGCACTTAAGCGATCTATAATAATGCTAGCAATTGTTTTTGTAGCAATTATCTGTATTGTTTTAAATAACTTATTTAGTCAGTATGTAAGTCAAAAAGTTACTGAAGAAATAAGAAATGAAGCATTTACTAAGATTCAGTACTTATCTTTCAATAATGTGGATAAATTAACCACTGGTCGCTTAATTTCTACAATTACAAGTGACTGTAATCAAATCCAACAAATATTAGCGATGTCCTTTAGGATATTAATTAGAGCACCGCTCTTTTTAATAGGTGGTTTAATAATGGCCTTTATTACTAGTCCAAACTTATTCTTTATTGTTTTGGTGGCAGTTCCAATTTTAATTATTGGTGCCGGTATCATAATGGCTAATGCAAGCAAACATTTTCGCCGTGTTCAAATTGAACTAGATACTTTAAATAACCGTTTATTAGAAAATGTTTCTGCTGCTCGTGAAATTAAAACATTTGTTAGTGAAGAAGTTGAACTAACTAAGTTTGAAAAAGTTAATAAAGATTATACCGATGTTAACATTAAAGTTGGTAAAGTAATGGCTTTTGCTGATCCTTTAATCAGTATAGTTACGTCTTTAGCGATTGCTGGGATTATATATTATGGGGCCTATCTTCTAACAGGTACTGAACCAGTATTAGAAGGTGTGGGTGACATAATGGCCTCAATCTCATATGTTAATAACGTTCTGTTCGGATTAATAATGGTGGCGATGCTGTTAATTCATGTCTCTCGAGCTGAGGTTAGTGCTCGAAGAATTAATGAATTGTTCTTAGAGAAAATAGATCTAATAAATGATCCTAATGCTATTGTTGATTTTGAATTAAATGGTGAAATTGAATTTAAAGATGTTAGTTTTGCTTATCAAGATGAAGAAAGCATCAATGAGAATTGCACATTGAGAAACATAAATGTTCATATTAAACCAAATGAGGTTGTCGGCATTATTGGTTCTACCGGAAGCGGTAAAACTACCTTGGTCCAACTAATTCCTCGCTTATATGATGTTACTAAAGGTGAATTATTAATTGATGGTATCAATATTAAAAATTATGATATCAATGAACTACGAAAGCAAATAGCTTTTGTTACTCAAGAAAGTATTCTTTTCTCTGGTACAATTAGTAGTAATATTCGCCAAGGTAAAGAGGATGCTAGTATTGATGAAATGGAAGAAGCAGCAACTTATGCGGCTGCCCGTAATTTCATTCAAGAGCGTGATAATCAATATGAAAGCGAAGTTCTTCAACAAGGAACTAACCTATCAGGTGGACAACGACAACGGGTATCACTAGCCCGAGCGTTTGTTCGACAACCGAAAATATTAATCTTGGATGACTCTACTAGTGCAGTAGATGCCAAGAGTGAAGCTTTAATTAAAGATTCAATTAATAAATTGTCTAAACAAATGACAACGATAATAATTGCACAAAAGATTTCAACGGTTAAAGATTTAGATAAGATTATTGTATTAAATAATCGTGGCCAAGTTGATGGCTTTGGAACTCATAAAGAGTTATTAAAAACAAGTCAAGTATATCGTGAAATCTATAATTCACAATTTGGGGGTGTAGACAATGAATAGAAGATATCGAGGCATGGTAGCCCCTAAGCGAAAAGTAGACCAAAAGAAAGTATTAAAAAGAGTATGGAATTACATGGCTCAAAACAATAAACTTGGTTTATTGATTATAGCGTTATCGGTGATTGTGTATTCAGTAGTTAACATAGTAAATCCACTAATCATTTATCATGCCATTGGCGATTATATAAATGATGTTGAGGTAATAAATCTAGAAGCAATCTTCCTAATCTTCTTATCGCTAGTTGCGTTAGCTGTTGTAGGCGCAATTATGAATTTCTTGCATCAACGATTGATGGCGATTGTAGCAAATAAAACAACCGAAAAAATGCGTTCAGATGCCTTTAAGAAGTTACAACTGTTGCCTATAAGATACTATGATAAAAACCCTCACGGGGTTATTATGAGTACTTTAACTAATGATATTGAAGTGGTAATGATGGCTCTCCTTCAAAGTGTTCCGCAATTTATTATCAGTATTGTTACTGTAATTGGTTCTGGAATATTGATGTTTTTGGTCAGTTGGAGGTTATCGTTAATACCAATAGCGATCCTGCCATTAATGGTTTTTGCTACAGTGTTTATTGCGAAAAAGAGTTATCGCTTATTCCTTAGTCAACAAGAGAAAATTGCTGATTTGAATGGAGTAACGGAAGAAACTATTACTGGTTTAAAGGTGGTAAAACTATATAACCAAGAACAAAATGTCATCGACAAGTTTAAAGTAAAAAACAATGAGTTGAAAAAAGTAGGCTTCAAAGCTCAAGTTTTATCAGGTTTTGCCTGGCCAATCACCAACTTTATAAACAATTTATCATATGCTTTAATTGTTGGTATTGGAGCCTATCTAAATATCTCCTTTGGTTCAGCAGTAGCATCAGTTCAACAAATTCAAGGTATCACAACATACTCTCGTCAATTCATTCGACCGATTAATAACTTAGCTCAACTATTTAACATCATCTCTTCAGCAATCGCTGGAGCAGACAGGGTCTTTGAGTTAATTGATCAAGAAAGTGAATACTTAAACGAAAGTAAAAATGAGTTGACTGATGTATCAGGAAAAGTTGAATTTAAGAACGTTACCTTTGGTTATAATGAGGGTCAAGCAGTTTTAAAGAATATCTCATTCAAAGCTGAAGCAGGTCAGATGATCGCAATTGTTGGTCCAACTGGTAGTGGTAAAACAACAATAATTAATTTATTAACCAGATATTATGATCATACCAGTGGAGACATTTTAATTGATAACCAAAGTATCTTTGATTATTCTAAGAAGAGTTTACGAAAAAATGTTGGAGTTGTTTTACAACATACATATCTTTTTTCAGGAACAATCTTAGAAAATATCAAGTATGGTAAACCTGATGCCACCCTAGAAGAAGTTATTGAAGCAGCCAAGCTTGCGCAAGTGCATGACATTATTGAACGTCTTCCAAAAGGCTACTATTCACGCGTAAAAGAAGGCGGCAGCAACTTCTCTCACGGAGAACGTCAATTAATCTCTATTGCACGTACGATACTATCTAATCCAACCATCTTAGTACTAGATGAAGCAACTAGTAGTGTTGACACCAGAACAGAGATTAATATTCAAAAAAGTATGGAATATTTAATGAAAGGCCGAACTAGTTTTGTTATCGCCCATCGTTTGAAAACTATTGTCAATGCTGATATTATTTTAGTTATTAAAGATGGAGAAATAATAGAGCGGGGAAGCCATCAAGAATTAATGAATAAGCCAGAAGGATTGTACCGAGAACTATATACAATGCAATTTGGTGAATCAGAAAATAATTAAATAATGAAAATAATAAGGTAATCTATAACAAAATAGATTACCTTATTTTCCTTGCTTTTTGTCGTGCTATCAATTATAATTAACTTGAAGAGGTGATCGCTATGCGCATATCAAAATCGCTTTTTAAAAATCTAACTCGTTGTCCAAATTTTTGTCCCCTTTATGATATGTATAAATTTCGTTCTTTACATCATGTTAAGAGCATTCATGGAATTGATGTTGAGGATGTATATAACCTTCCTGAAGGTGAATTTGATGATGAAAAGGAAGAAATGCGAGATATATTTTATAGTATGTTTGATGAGGAAACTGGTGAGGATTTAACGATTGAATCAAATGCTCAACTAGAAGCGATGCAAGAATATTTTACTGAAATAGAAATAATAGCCGGTAAAAAGATAAGTGAGCTTTTTGGTGGCGATGTTCATTATAGTAAAACTACTAAAGAACAAAAACTATTTTCTTTTGAAGAAGGAGAAAATGAATATTTTTGTTATTTGGATGGATACTTAGAAACTGATGAGGGAATAAAAATATTTGAGGTGAAAGGTACAACATCCAATAAGTTCATTAAATTAGGGAAAAAGATAAAAAAAGATAGTGAAGAAGACTTTCTTACAATTGACAGTAAAGAAGATATATATGAATCAATCTTTGTAAGAGGCCCTAAGGGAATCCTTTATTTGCGAGAGGATTTATTAGATAATATTGAAACAGATCGTTTATCAATTAAAGATTACGAACGACATCGAGCAAAGCTTTTTAATCGTTATGGAAGTGATGGCACTGGACGATATGTATTTGACCTTGCTGTGGAAAGATATATAATTGAAAATAGTTTAAGACAACAAGGAAAAGAAGAACTAATTGATTCCATTAAATATTACTTAGTTGTTTTAACTGGAGATTATATATTTGATGGAACATATGTAGATGGTAAACCTTATTATGGTTTAGACAAGAATGGTCGTTCTCTCATTACCTTAATTGATATGACAACCATCACCAAAGAGTATCAATTAATAATTGATGATCAAAAAAGAACTATCGAAAGATATTTAGAAAATCTATCAATAACCAACAATAATGTTGGGGAGTTCTGTGAACTAAAGAAAAGTACTCAATGTAGATTTAAACCAGTATGTTTCAAGAAAGTTTCAATTGAAGGTTCAATCCTTGAATATATGAAGAAACACTGGGCTTTTTCGGTTCAAAATGGAAGGAAAAAAGAACGATTCACGGTGTATGAACT
This sequence comes from Acholeplasmataceae bacterium, assembly GCA_012838945.1. Lineage (GTDB taxonomy): Bacteria > Bacillota_I > Bacilli_A > ML615J-28 > CAG-313 > DUOG01. Next base: position 7,372 of record DUOG01000115.1, read on the forward strand.
AATTAATCGGGGAATGTATAAAATGACTGATGTACCGCTTAATTACCTTGATAAACAATATAATATTATTCAATATCAGTGTATTACCGATAATAGTACCTATATTAATAAAGAAAAAATTAAGATGGTAATCAATGATCTAAAGTACCCACTTTACCACTTAGACTTCGAAACTTTTGGTTGTCCGATTCCTCGTTACAAGGGGGAAAAACCTTATAGTCAATCCCTCTTTCAGTTTTCAATTCACGTTGAAAAAGAGCGCGGAAAGTGTGATAAGGTACGTGATCACCATGATTTTTTAGCTACTGACCATCAAGATCACCGGGAAGAGTTAGTTAAAAAGATGATTGAAACGATTGATTTATCAAATGGTGGTACCGTTATTGTTTATAATGAAGCTTTTGAAAAGACTAGGCTAAAAGAGTTAGCTCAATTATTCCCTGAGTATGCGGAAAGCTTATTGAAGATTCGTGATCACATCTTTGATTTATTACATGTATTAACCGGTAACAAAAAAATGTTTTTACCTTATGCCCATCCGTATCTTACTCCTGACGAAGCAGAAGCTTGGGCTGGAAGTATTAATTACTATCATAACAAAATGGCAGGATCCTATTCAATTAAAAAAGTATTACCGCTTTTTTCAGACCTTTCCTATGCAAATTTAGGGGTCCGTAATGGTACAGAGGCGGTACTCGTATATAGTCAATTACCTCATTTTACGGAAACGGAATATCAAGAGAAGTATCTAGCCTTAAGGGAATACTGTAAACAAGATACTTGGGCTATGGTGGAAATCTTGTGGGGATTACAAAAAATTGTAGAAGAATAATATCCTGCAATTAAAATATACATTTATGGATATAATAATGATAATAACCACTACTCTTGTTAGTGGGTAAGGGGTATTACTACACATAACACTTGACATAGAATCATAAAGTGGTATAATATTATATATATTATTTTTATATAAAATCAAATGGAGGAAATATGAAAGACAGTAGCGACGAGGACTCTAAGGGCGACCCGAGAACTCAATTAAACAGTGGTAGTAGCCATCACAACACAATCGAAGGGGTGATGTGCGATGCCAGGTAGTATTATTTTACTATTAGTTTTAATTATTTTTAACGCTTTGTTTGCTGCTAGTGAAATAGCAATAATCTCAGTAAACCGAAATAAAATTGAAGAAATGGCTAATAACGGCCATAAGAAGGCAAAGCAAGTACAAAGGTTTATCTCTAGACCAACGAGATTTTTATCGACAATTCAAAGTGGAATTACTTTTGTTGGATTCTTTGCATCAGCATCCGCTTCCCAAGCATTTGCTGAGGACTTAGGAAATATTCTTGCAAAATTACCGTTAATTACACCTGATGTTGGTAAAACTCTAGCCATCATTATTGTTACAGTATTGTTATCATATGTAACAATTGTCTTTGGTGAGTTGGTTCCAAAACGATTAGCGATGAAAAAGCCCGAAGCTATCGCATTTAGATTAGTTGGTATGTTAAGGATAATCGCAACAATTCTTCGACCATTCGTCTGGTTCTTAACCATTTCAACCAATCTAATGATTAGAATACTGGGAATAGATCCTAATCAAGAAGATAATCCTATCACCGAAGAAGAAATCAGAACGATGGTTGCTGTTGGTGGCGACCGTGGTGTTATCGATGAATCGGAAAAAGAGATGATTAATAATATCTTTGAATTCGATGACACTGAAGTATCAGAAATCATGACTCACCGTACCGAAATTATCGGCATTCCAATTGATGCTAATATCGATGAAGTAGTTAATTTAGTATTTAATGAAAAATATACTAGATTTCCTGTTTATGAAAACAACATTGATAATATAATTGGTATCTTACATGTTAAAGACTTATTGAGATATAAGGAAAAATATGTTGAAGGTAATTTCAGTATTAAAGACATTATTCGAACAGCTTATTATGTACCTGACTCTAAAAAAATTAGTGACCTATTCAAAGAAATGCAAAGCCAAAAAGTTCATATGGCAATTGTAATCGATGAATATGGTGGTACTGCTGGTATTGTTACTATTGAAGATTTAATTGAAGAAATAGTGGGTAATATCTTTGATGAGTATGATGAAGAAGAAATCGATATTCAAGCCATCAATGAAAATGAATATATTATTGAAGGTCTTACTGGCCTAGATGATGTAGAAGAATTATTAAATATCGGTTTGCCGGTTGATGATTACGATACCCTAAGTGGATTTATTATTGGTCTACTAGGTCGATTGCCTGAAGATAATGACCACGCTGAAGTAAATTTCGGTAATTGTACTTTTAAGATTATGGAAGTAGATGAAAAAGTTATCAGTAAGGTTAAGGTTGTACAAACACCTATCGAAACTGAAGAATAAAAATAAATGGGGTTAATTTATTAACCTCATTTTTAATTGAAAAAGGTCTTTAACAAACTTGTTAAAGACCTTTATTGATTATTATTTAACTTTATCTTCAGTTATTTTTAAGAAGTAGCTAATATCTTCTTTAATTACTTCTAAACCATTACGCCAGAAGGTTGGATCAGTTACATCAATACCAACGGTTTTAGCAGCATCTTCAACTGTCATTTGTCCAGTTAATCTTAATAGTTTATTAACTTGTGCCACAAACTTTTGACCTTGCTCTAAGAATTTAGCATAAATTCCTTTCGCAAACAATAACCCAAAAGCATATGGAAAGTTATAAAAACTTAAATAACCACTGTAGTAATGAGACTTACAAATCCACATCCCACTGTTTAAATACTCTGGGTCAAGACCATCACCATAAGCTTCTTTTTGAGACTCGAGCATCATTTCATTTAAGCGTTTTGCGTTTGGGATTGATGATTTTCTTGCTTCAAAAAGATTGCTTTCAAACAAGTAACGGCTATAGATATCAACTATTACTTGAGTAGAATCTTGAAGTTCGGTTTCTAAGATGTGCAATTTTTCATCATCATTAGTAGCTGCTTTAAATGCAGCCTTCTTAGCAATTGTTTCACAAAGAGTAGAAGCCGTTTCTGCTACTGGCATAGTATAAGCTGAATTTAAAATTGACTCATTAAAGATTTGATCGCCATGATATGCATGTCCAAGTTCATGAGCAAGGGTAACAACATCACCTATTGAACCAGTAAAATTAGTTAAAATACGGCTTTGTTTTATCGCTCTAAGGTTGTTACAGAAGGCTCCCCCAACTTTTCCTTTGCGAGGGAAATAGTCAATCCATTCTTCTTCAAAAGCCCTTTTTGCAAGATTTCTTAAGTCTTCACTAAAGGTAGCAAAGTTATTAAGAATGAATTCTTGGGCTTCTTCAATCGAATATTTGGTGCTACTAGCGCCCATTGGTGCGAATAAATCATACCAAGGAAGGCCATTTTGATGACCGAGTATTTCCGCTTTTCGCCGCAAATATTTTCTAAATTCAGGTAGATAATCGCGCATTGCCTCAAGTAAACTATCTAAAGTTTCCTTCTTTAAACGTGACTTTAATAAGGCTTCTTCTAATACATTTTCAAAACCGCGCATTTCAGTTAGTGTATTTACTTCACCTTTAATGCCGTTAATCGCAAAACTCATGGCATCTTCAATCTTTTTATATATTTGAAGTTCTGCCTCATATGCTTGTTTTCTAATCTCTGGATCACTATCAGAGGCTAGATTTCTAATTTCTGATAATGATAGCAATTTACCTCTAAATTCAATTTCAGCAGTAGAGGTTAAATAGCGTTGCATTTGATTAAAGAGTGAAGAACCATTTTGGCTCATTCTAGTGGCTAGAACTTCTAGTTCTGGCTCCATTTGATGTTTAGCAAATTCTTTTTGTTCTCTGATAATAAAACTATGCGCTTTTAAAAATTCATCACTATTGATAACATCATCAAGATTAGGAATTTGGGCTACATATTTTAATAACTTAGAATTTAATAGTGTTATCTTTGCGGAATATTGTTGTAATTGTACCCGATAGTTTTGGGCAGTAACATTCCCAGTATCGCTAGATAAGTTTAAACTAATATATGCAAAAACTTTACCGGCCACTAATTCTAATTCTTCGAACAACTTTAATAAGTTGTATAATACATCACGATAATTATCGTTGTCATCAATGGTATGAGAATAAGCTAAAGCTTTTTCCACAGTTTCTTTAAATTTCTCAACATCATTTGTAAAATTAGGATCATCAAATCCAAGGTATAGGGCATTTAAATTCCAGGTACTCATAATGAAATCCTCCTTTGTTCCTTCATTATAACAGATATAGTGCAACCATTAAAGCAATTTGGGTTTATTTTTCAATTATACCTTCTAGATCATAAGGATGGGCCTTGGTTATTTTAACTTGATAGATATTACCTACAATAATATTTTGGTCATCATCAACATATATATACCCATCGACATTGTCAGGCGCAAAAGCATATGACCTTGCCCGGTATTGTTTGCGTATAGGATCAAACGAATCTATGATAACTTTAAATGATTTACCAACCAACTTCTGATGTAAAGCCAATGAGATTTCTTTTTGCGTACTTGCAATTATACGAGCCCGTTTATCCTTTATTTTTTGGTCAATTTTATAATTAAAATTATAGGCTGGGGTATCTTCTTCTTCCGAGTAACTAAATACTCCTAATCGGTCAAAAAGAACCTCTTTGATGAAACTATGTAATATTTCAAAATCCTCATCAGTTTCGCCAGGAAAACCAGTTATCATAGTTGTTCTAATAATTGCATCAGGTATTTCCTTTCGGATATAGTCAATTAGTTCTATAGCTTCACTTTTAGTTCCCCGACGGTTCATCGCTTTTAATATTTTATCAGATGCATGTTGTAATGGAATGTCAAAATAAGGGGCAATTTTATTGTTATTTTTAATAGTATGAATGAGTTCTTTAGTTATTTCATCGGGATAGAGATATAGGAAGCGAATTATTTCAAGTCCCTCAATTTCTGATAACTGTTCAAGTAAGTCCTTAAGTGATGATTTTGGAGTTAAATCAGTCCCATATCGAGTTGTGTCTTGCGCAATTAAAGTCACTTCTTTCACACCTTGTTTAGCAAGGCCTTTTGCTTCTTCAATTATTGAGGTTAAATCTCTACTTCTAAAAGGACCTCTAATCAAAGGAATGGCACAATAACTACAGCGATTATTACATCCTTCAGCAATCTTTATATAAGCACTATGAGGTTGAGTTGTCAGAACTCGATCAAGGGGGTTAAGATAGAAATCTTTTGAAGAAGAAGTTTGGGTTATTTGTTCAAATATTTCTCCTAAACGATGATAGTCTTTGATGGGGATAAAATAATCAACTTCTGGTATTTCTGACTTTAAGTTATCAAAATAGCGTTCAACTAAACACCCCATCGCAATAACTATCTTACCATCTTTTTTATAATCAATTAATTCAAAAATAGTGTCAAGTGCTTCTTTTTTAGCACTTTCGATAAAACCACAAGTATTAACAACTAAGATATCAGCTTCAGCTATATTGTTTACAATTGTAATATTATATTTTTGGGCTAGTCCTAAAAACATTTCTGAGTCAACTAAGTTTTTAGAACACCCTAAAGATATCATTCCTAGTTTCATAAAATCCTCCTTTGTTTCGTAATATTATATCATTTTTTTAAGCATTTTTAAAATAATTTTTAATTAACCAAGGACAAAAACGTTTTACTGACAAAATACTTGTTGATTTGAGATATTTTTGGTATAATAATATTAATAAGAAATAACAATAAAAATGAAGAAAGGATAGAACGATGAGTAAAGAATTTTTAGTTGAAACATCTGCTCGCCACGTCCACGTATCACAAGAAGATTTAGAAATATTATTTGGTAAAGGTTACGAGTTAACAATCAAAAAAATGTTATCACAACCCGGACAATATGCGGCAGAAGAAAGAGTTGAAGTAATTGGACCAAAGAAAAGTATTGCTAATGTTGTAATATTAGGTCCATGTCGTGGAAAAACCCAAGTTGAAGTATCAGCAACTGATGCAAGAACACTTGGAATTGAAGCTGTTATTAGAGAATCTGGAGATATAGAAGGTACTCCAGGATGCATTATTAAAGGCCCTGCAGGTCAAATTGAAATTAAAGAGGGCGTAATAGTTGCGAAAAGACACATCCATGCAACTCCTAAAGATGCAGAAGAATTAGGTGTAAAAGATCGTGATGTTGTTTGTGTCAAAGTCAATACTAAAGATCGAAGTTTAGTCTTCGGAGACGTAGTAGTTCGAGTACGCGATGACTTTGGACTTGCAATGCATATTGACACTGATGAGTCAAATGCCGGTAATATTACCCCAGATACATACGGTACTATTATTAAATGCAAATAAAAGGGTTGTGATCAACCTTTTTATTTTCAAACTTTATATAATAATCTTTTTTTATAATTGTATATTGTGTTATAATATGAAAAAGAGGAGATATATATGATTTGTCCAAAGTGTCACAAAGACAATCCGACCATAAATCTCCATTGTGATTTTTGTTCGGAAGAATTACCTCTTTCTAAAGAAAGAAAAGAGATTGTTTTAAAGCATAAAAAAGTTTTACGCCAAGATAAATGGCAAAAAACAAAAGATACATTAGTAGGAATGTTAATTGCTATCACGATAATAATCATAATTATTGTGGGCAAAGCGTTAGGTTGGTTTTAGTAAGTGAATAAAATGTATGATATTATAATAATTGGAGGCGGTCACGCAGGAATTGAAGCGGGACTTGCTTCAGCACGTTTAAACAATAAAACACTATTAATAGCTGGTAACTTAAAGACTATAGGTAATATGCCATGTAATCCTTCCATTGGTGGCCCAGCAAAAGGAGTAATCGTTAGAGAGATTGACGCCTTAGGTGGGGAAATGGGCAAAGCTGCTGATCGTACCTACCTTCAAATGAAGATGCTGAATATCTCAAAAGGTCCGGCAGTACAGGCATTAAGAGTTCAATCAGATAAGGTTGAATATCCTCGCTATATGCAAGAAGTATTAGCGGCTCAAGAAAACTTAGATCTTCATGAGAGTTTTGTTGATGAATTAATAATCAAAGATAATGAAGTTGCAGGGGTAATTTTAGAAGATGGAACCTCTTATTCTTGTAAAAAGGTTATTATTGCGACGGGGACATTCCTCTCTTCTAGAGTTCTTGTTGGTCAAGAAATAACTGAATGTGGACCTGATAAGCAAAGAGCTAACTATGGCTTATCGAAATCCCTTGCCTCAATTGGTTTTAAGCTGTTACGTTTAAAAACGGGAACACCACCACGAGTTTATACTGATTCTATTGATTTTAGTAAAACAACGTTAGAGGTTGGAACTGAAGGTTTACTTCGTTTTAGTGATGAGACTCCAGAAGATATGTTGCTGGCATTTGAAGATCAAACACCTTGCTATTTAACCCATACCACAGCTGAGACTCATCGAATAATCTTAGAGAATGTTCATTTATCAAGTATGTATTCGGGAGTTATTGAGGGGGTTGGGCCAAGATATTGTCCATCAATTGAAGATAAAATTGTCAGGTTTGCTGATAAGGATCACCATCAAATATTTTTGGAACCAGAAAGTAAACATATTGGTGAGACATATATTCAAGGATTATCGACCAGTATGCCATATCATATTCAAGAACAAATGGTTCATTCCATTCCGGGACTGGAAAATGCCCGCATTGCTCGTTATGCCTATGCAATTGAATATGACGCTATTGATCCCCTAGAATTAAAGCCATCGCTTGAATCAATGAGGGTCAAAGGTTTATTTTTTGCGGGACAAGTTAATGGTACCAGCGGTTATGAAGAAGCAGCATGTCAAGGTTTAATGGCTGGAATCAATGCTCACTTATCTATTCAAGATAAAGATCCATTAATATTAAGACGTGATGAAGCTTATATTGGCGTTTTAATTGATGATTTAGTTACCAAAGGGGTGAGTGATCCATATCGAATGCTTACATCGAGAGCTGAGTTCCGTCTATTATTACGCCATGACAATGCTGATGTTCGTTTGATGAAATACGGTTATGAAATAGGATTAATCTCTGAAGAAAGATATCAACGCTTCCTCAAGAAGCGACAACTAATAGATGATGAAAAGTTGCGATTAAGTAAAATCAAATTAACGCCAAAGGTGGAAGTTAATGAATATTTACTAAGTATTGGTTCACAACCATTATCTGATACTATTACTGCTATCGATTTAATGAAGAGACCAGGAATTAGCTATCAAGATCTAATTCCATTAATTGGCGGTGAACAAACGTTAAGTGATGAAATATGCAACTTAATTACTATTGAAACAAAATATCAAGGATATATTGATAAGGCCTATAAAGAGGCCAAAAAAAGATTAAAACTTGAAGAAAAAAAGATACCAGTAAATCTTAATTATGATGATATTCCCAACCTTGCAAGTGAAGCAAGGGAAAAACTAAAGAAGGTTCGACCATTAACGATTGCTCAAGCTAATCGCATTAGTGGAGTTAACCCAAGTGATATTGCGGTATTGTTAGTATATTTAGAGAGTAGGAAAAAAGATGAATTTTAAGTCATTATTAAATGAACTATCATTATTAATCACCGATGAAGCATTGCAGAAGTTTGAAGATTACTATCAATTATTAATTGAATGGAATCAAAAATTCAACTTAACAGCAATCACTGATCACGATGAAGTATATATCAAACACTTTTATGATAGTTTATTAATGGCTAAAGTTGTTGATTTAACTAAAATAAACACCCTTTGTGATATAGGAAGTGGAGCAGGGTTTCCTAGCCTGCCTTTAAAAATCATTTTTCCACATCTTAAAATTACTATCATTGAACCAACACAAAAAAGAACAATCTTTTTGAATGAGGTTGTAAATAAGTTAGGTTTAACAGATGTTACTATTCTCAATGAAAGAGCAGAAGACAAGGCAAATGAATACCGGGAACACTTCGATATTGTTACCGCCCGTGCGGTAGCAAGAATGAATGTTTTACTGGAACTAACTTTTAGTTATGTTAAACAAGATGGGGTTTTTATTGCCTATAAAGGTCAAAACTTTGAAGAAGAAATGATTGAGGCTGATTATGCTATAAAACTATTAGGGGGAAAAACGGAAGATATATATATATTTGATTTGCCATTAGACTTAGGGGGAAGAAGTTTAATTAGTATCAAAAAGATTAAAAAGACACCAAAGGACTATCCAAGGAGCTATGCCAAAATAAAAAACAAACCTTTAATTTTTGGAGGGAATAATAAATGGGAAAAGTAATAGCTATCGCTAATCCTAAAGGTGGAGTAGGCAAAACAACCACCACTATGAATCTAGGGGCATCATTAGCATTTGAAGGAAAAAAGGTATTAATCATCGACTTGGATGAACAAGCGAATGCTACGATTGGATTAGGCTTTAATCGTGAAAATATTACTCTAGATTCATTAGACTTTATTATTAATCCTACTGTGGATAGTTCAATAATCCTTAAAACTGACGTTAACAATTTATATATTGTTCCTTCTTCCGTACGTCTTTCTAAACTAGAGGAAGTATTAGTAACAACAACAAATAAAAAACGAGTTTTAGCCCAAAAAGTAGCGATGATCAAAGATGACTATGATTTTATTTTAATTGATTGTCCCCCCTCATTAGGAACGATTGTTGACAATGCACTCTGCGCCAGTGACTCGGTAATTATTCCAGTTGAATGTGCCTTTTATGCGTATGATGCTTTAACTCAAATGGTTAAAAAGATAAATGAAGTACAAAAAACAAAAGATATTAAAATTGAAGGGATATTGCTTACCAAATTGGATAATCGTAATACCCTCGGATTTAAAGTCGTTGACAAAGTAAGATATCTATTTCCAAACAAAACTTTTAATACGGTTATAGGAACTTCTAGTCATATTCAGGAAGCTCCGATGCACGGTAAAAGTGTTATAAGCTTTTCGCCAAATTCACGGGGATCCAAAGAATATCGAGAACTAGCGAAGGAAATCCTAGCCAATAATGATGGAGGTAAAGATGTTTCTACTGGTGTTTGATAAATTTTTTAGTCCAACTGTAACAGTCATTATTATTTCATTAATAATAATAGCCTTATTTGTTGCGATGGTTTTTAAGAAAAAGATGTTGCTTAAAGAAAAATCCCATGCCAAAGTTATTGTAAATACAATTATAAATTTAGTATTAGTAACTGGAGCAGGGGTTGCTATTTTGCATATCTTAGATTTTGATTTTGCGAGTACGTTCTCGCTTACAAAATTCTTAGATTTCTTCAATGAACAAATTGGTAGGATTTTAGCTAGTATTGTGACAATTATTGTTAGTTTTGGTCTATTCAACCTTATTAAATCAGCAATGGGTCAAGTAGTAAAGCGTGAAGGTCCTTTTAAAAAGAGACGACAAACAATTTACAAAGTTACCATTAGTTTCAGTCGTTATATCTTATATATTGTGGTTATCGCAATCCTTCTTGGCGTTTGGGGTATTGATATTACACCAATACTTGCAGGTTTAGGAATTGCTGGACTTGTGATTGGTCTTGGAGCCCAACGCTTAATTACTGATTTTATCAGTGGACTATTTATTATTTTTGAACACCATTTTGATGTTGGCGATGTTGTTGAGGTTAATGGCTTTAAAGGACAAGTAGTCGATATTGGCTTAAAGACAACTCGTATTAAGAATTGGCGTAATGAAGTGTTGATTATCGCAAACGGAAATATATCTGAAGTAAAGAATTTCTCATTAAATAATTCAGTAGCTTATGTTGAATTTACTATTCCTTATCGTAATAATTTAAATGAAGTAATTAAAATTCTAGAAGAAAAACTACCAATAGAATTAAAAGATAATCCATCAGTTCTAGAACCTCCAGTTGTGAGGGGAGTAACCAATTTAGGTGAAAAAGGTGCTAGTATTGGCATTGCTATTATCACCAAAACCGAAGAACATTATGGGGTGCAAAGGGCAACACAATTAAAGGTCAAGGAAATATTAAGCACTCACAATATTGAGATGGACTTGCCACAAGTCATTGTAAAAAAGGAAAATGAATAAAATTATTGAATTTAATGTAGGTGAAATTGTTACTCTCAAAAAACCTCACCCTTGTGGTAGTTATGATTGGAAGATTTTAAGAACTGGTGTAGATTTCAAATTGGAATGCGCCAAATGTGGTCGGGTCATTATGATTCCGCGAATTGATTTTCTAAAAAGATTGAAAATAAAAAAATAGAAAATATTAGATTGATTAAATATTCAATGAATTGATTATTTAATCAATCTTTTTTTTAATCTCGTTTTTTGATATTATCTGACATCAAACCTTTATATAATTAGTCGAGGGTGATTTATATGTTTCGAAAGTTTAATGTTTTTGTCATTAGTTTTTTTGCTGTTGCGACAATAAAGTATAATATTGGACTAACTATCTTTTTGCCAATTTTGATATTCTATCTGGTAAAGGATCCAAAAAATCTATATGTTATTGTCCCTTCTGGATTTATTTCTCTATTTTTGTTTGAACCTAATGCTCTTGTTGCTTATGGACTAATGACTATAATGGTAGTGCTCTTTTTATTCATAATGAGAAACTCAAGTCAAAATATATATATATATTTGTTTTTTCCATTGGTGATTACTCTAACGCACTTTATGATTTATAAAAAGATCGATAACTTATTGCTGTTTGTTATTTTAAATATAGTTAGTTTGTTAGTATATATATATTTAGAATTCAATTTAGTTCAATCACTAAAAAAAGATAGTTTATTCTATAACAATAGTTATTTAGAAATGGTGTTAATATCTATTGGAGTTTTGGGTGCAGTAAAGATAAATGTTTCATCAATCAATTTGGGATTGATTACATCATTTTTTTACGGCATGTATTTAGCCAAATCAACCAAAGATGTCTTTGCGATGTTATACGGGATTATGATGATGTTACTTTTAATTTTTGTTTTCAATCTAAATGATGCAATCTTATTGCCGTTTGTTTGTGCCTTTTATTTATTCCCTAGTGTTTATCCCCTACTTATAATAAATTCGTTTTGTTCAGCGGTTCTTTTGGCAGATTTATCAGAAGATATCTTAATGATACAAGTTATTATGGGGCTTAGTGTCTTTTTTGAGATCTTTAAGTTTTTAATCATTAAAGAGGTTGTAAATGAAAGTTCTGTCTATGATAGTGTATATACGCAAGTAATAAAGAATGTCAATGAGGAAGTCTTAAATTTCGCTAGCTTTTTGGACAAGTTTGCGAGGAGTTTTAAAACTCCAAAAGAATACAACGAAAAGATTAGTGAAGGTATTAAAACCATAGTCCAAAATTATTGTTCGAAGTGCCACAGAATGAAGGAGTGTTTTAGTACATATAAAATAGAAATATATAATTTTTTTCGAAATATTCTCCACAATGAAATAGTGATGGATGATCGTTATCGATCATTTAGTAGCCAATGTCCATACAACCGTGAGATTGAAAGGGCTGGTTCAATAATTTATGATAAACTAAACCTCGCTAATTCTACTTCAGTAGGCAATACTTTAGTTGCCCAAATTACTGGGGTTTCTAATGCTTTAAGAGCTTATGCTATTGATATGTGCAACCGTAATGAAATAAATTATAATAATTTTGTTGATTTTAAGAAAAGATTGGTCGATCATGGTTATATCGTAACTTATTTTGACGTAGCTAAAACCTTTGAAGATGATTTCTTAATTCATATTGGTATAAAGAATGGCAATTATGATATAGTTTCGGATGATATTCGTACTATATGTGAAAGTCTGATTGGTAAGAAGTGTTCCGTAATAATGCAAAAGTTTGAACGTAATACTCTATATGTAAATGTTATCCCGGAAATGTTAATTGATATTATCTACGGGTACGGAGCAGTATCCTCTGCCGGTAATCAAATATGTGGTGATAATTATTTAATCAAAGAATTGAAAAATGGAAGATTTATTAGTGCCATATCTGATGGAATGGGAAAAGGGTATAGTGCTTTCTATGAGAGTGATATGACATTAAAACTAGTAGAAGATATTGTGCAGTTAAACCTTGAAACAGCAACCGCCCTAGAAATCTTGAATACCTTTTATGTTATTCAAGATTACTTAGAACGATATGCTACCTTAGATTTTTTAGAGATTAATCGTTATAATATGACGGCCCTCTTTTACAAGATGGGGGGAACAACCTCATATATCTTTAAGGAAAATGGAAAAGTAGAAAAGATAACTAATAAAAATCTACCATTTGGTATTGAAGAGTTGATTGATAACTATGAATATAAAGTGGAAGAGGGAGATTTAATTGTAATGAGCAGTGATGGGATCTTTGAAAATGTTGTTGATATGAATCAATTAGAAAACTTCATTCGTCAAATTCGAGATCTACCACCACAAAAGATAGTTTATGAAATCCTTAACTACACCGTTAATAATAAAGTAAAGGTCATCGATGATATGAGTTTAATAGCTTTAAAGAT
>DUOG01000116.1 GCA_012838945.1 Acholeplasmataceae bacterium
TCCCATACTGCTAAATGTACAACATGTCAAGTATTCTTTATAGAACCCCATAACTTGATATTTGAAACTAACAGTACAATGCACTTTGAAGTTTGTCAAGATTGTGGCTATAAGAAAAGTCAAGGTAAGCATTTATTCTTATTAAATGGTGGAAAAACTTGTCTCCTATGTGGTTACACAAAATAAGAAAATATTAAAAAGGGTCAATTTCTAACACCCATTTCATTGCAAAAAACATCAAAAAATGTTATAATACTACAAAAACTAAGAGGTGTTATTATGTTTGGAAGAAGATCAGATGGAAAAAAACTAAAGACGATTGACCCATTTTATAAAATTATTCCCCATATTATGAATGCACGTCATGATTCCCAAAATCTCTTTCTTTATCCTGCTAGATGTGAAAACATTGATAAGTTCATTGGTGAAATGAGAGAACAAGGGACATCATTTAAATATATGCATGTTGTTATTGCTGCTGTTGTAAGATTACTTGCCTTACGACCAGCCTTGAATCGTTTCGTTATGAATGGGCGAATCTATAAACGAAATACCATTAGTATTTCATTTGCGGTGAAGAAGGCTTTAAGTGATGATGCAATCGAAACAACAATTAAATTAGACTTTACGGGGAAAGAAAGCATTTATGAAATAAAAGAAGCAGTTGACAAAGCTATTATCGCTAATAGTGGTCGTACTGCTGTAAATGATACTGACAAAACAGCCAAAGCCCTTACCAATATGCCAAATTGGTTAATCAAACTTGGAGTTGGATTCCTGAAGCGTTTAGACAAACACGGAATGTTACCTAAATCACTAATTAAGGTAAGTCCATTTCATACTTCTTGCTTTGTTACCAACTTGAAATCAATTAAAACTGATTACATCTATCACCATTTATATGATTTTGGAACTACTGGTTTATTCATCTCTATGGGAAAAGAACAACTTCAACCAATTGTTGATGAAAATGGTGACATTACTGTTGGTAAGATTATGAAGATGGGAATTGTCACTGATGAACGTATTTGTGATGGTTTCTATTATGCAAGTTCATTTAGAAAATTTAAAGACATAATGGAAAATCCATATGATTTATTAGAACAATTACCAGAGATCGAAAAAGATATTGATTAATTAAAATTTGCCTAAATTAATGCACTAGTTTTATGCTTTAATTTAGGCTTTTTTTGATTAGTAAATAATCGAATATTTCTTATTGATGGTTGTGGTAAATTGTGTTATAATTATATATAGTAGGGAGGAATGTCATGAACCCTTTAAAATATGCTAATGTGGTAGTTGATATTAACTCAAGCCATGTTGATTTTGAATATGAATATATAGTGTCATCAGAGTTCGTCCCCTTCATTAAAGTTGGCTCTCGGGTTGGAGTACCATTCACTAACAATAATCGTTTAGTATTGGGTTATGTTACTGAACTATATGAAGAAAAACGATTTGAAGGTGAAACCAAAGAGATTGAAGTCTTGCTTGATTATGAACCCTTAATTAATGATGAACAGATCCAACTTGCCCGCGCAATTAAAGCTGATACTGTTTCAACGCTCGTTAGTGCTCTAAATTTAATGGTACCCAAAAAGTTAAGACTTAAGGTTAATAAGTATTTATATATAAATGATTATGAAAAACTTGATGCTGATCTCGCCTTGATTATTAAAGGACGACAATTAGTAAAGTATGATAATAAATTTAAAGGTTATGCCTATAAGATTAGCAAAGAAATTAAAAATGGCAATATTGAGATTCGTTATAACTTAAATGAACGTGGAAATATTAAAGTCATTAAGAAATATGTAATTGATCAAAATAATTATGACCCAGATTTAATCAAATCAAAAAAACAAAGAGATTTTTTAGAAAGGTTTTCTACAAACACGATACCTCTTACTGTTGATCAAATAGTTGAACGATATGAGGTTTCAGAATGGATCATTAATAAGTTAATAAAAGTCAAGTATCTAAAAGAAATAGTAGAAGAAGTTTCTCGGATTAAGAAACGAGATTTTAAATATGAAAACATTCATATTGAATATGATCCAGAAGTCAAAAAAGTTATCGAGAAGGTTGAAGATTCTCCAAAACCAACTTTGATTCATATTCAAAATGATCAAGACGAAATAAAGCAATTAATCGACTTAGTGAAGAGTTGTTTAAAAAAAGGAAAAAGAGCACTTGTTGTAGTGCCCAATGTTATTTTAGTTTATAAAATTGCTTCGCTGTTAAATCGTAAAATTGATGCTGAGATTATTACCTTTAGTGGTAAAATCACAGATGGCGAGTTTTATGACTCATATTTAGCAGTAGTTAGAAATCAAGTAGATGTTGTGGTAACTAGTCCTGTCGGAGCATTTGTACCATTGACTGATATCGGTTTGATTGTAATGCTTGATGAAGAAAACGACAGTTATTATAATTCTCAAAGTCCACGATATGATCTTCACCAAGTTTTAAAGTTTAGAGCTGATTATCACAGTTCAAAACTGGTACTTTTCTCGGTAGCACCGTCAATTGTAAGTTATACCAAAGGATTAAGAAACCACTATCAATTATTAACTTCTGAAACAAAAGATTATTATCAAACGTATGTTGTTGATTTAGTGGAAGAATTGAAAAGAGGAAATCGTCGACCACTGTCCAATTCTTTAGCTTTAGCAATCAATGATAATTTAAATAAAAACTATCAAAGTATGTTGATTTTAAATACTAGGGGTTATAGTAAGTTTGTTTTATGCCGTGAGTGTGGACAAGCGATAAAGTGTCCGAAATGTGGGCTATCACTTAGCTATTATCAACATAATAATAAATTGAAGTGCGCCGCTTGTGGCTATCAAAAAGTATTTAATCATGAATGCCCAAATTGTCAGAGTAAATACATTCGTCATATGGGACTAGGAATTGAACAACTAATGGAATACTTAAGAGAAGCTTTTCCTAATGCTCGTCTTACTAGCATTGATGATGATAGTTTTGAAGTAATTGCTGAGAAAATGGCTAGTATATCAGATGGAGAAGTTGATATCATCGTGGCACCTGATGTAATAGCTAGGGTTTTAATTGAACCCAATATTAAACTAGTAGGTATTTTAGCATTAGATTTGCTGCTTAGTATGCCTTCATATTTGGCTAATGAAAAAGCCTTTTCGATGTTGATGCATGCTAGTTATCATATTAGTAATAAACCAGAGGGAAAACTTTTTATCCAAACATACCAGCCTCAGCACTTCATCTTAAGACCTTTTATTACTAATGATTATCGATCCTTTTATAATCAAGAATTAGATATTAGAGAAGCTGGTTTTAATGAACCATTTTATGAAGTTAATAAAATCTTGATTAAAGGACCTATCAAACAGTGTTTTCAAACAGGAGATTTAATTAAGAAAGTCTTAATTGATTTAATTAAAAAAGATGTTTTCGTCTTAGGTCCAAGTTATAACTACCGTGAACAGGCGGTACAATTGGTCGTAAAACATCAAAGTAAAGATATAAATAGAATATATCAAATCATTTATGAAAAATACCAAACATCAAAACTTTTAATTATCTTTCATAAATATGCGACAGAAATAGCTTAAGGATGTGTTAATATGTTAAGAATAGTATTTATGGGAACACCAAATTTTAGCGTTCCCATCTTAGAAGCATTAATTGAAAAATATAATGTAGTAGGGGTTGTAACTCAACCGGATAAACCGGTAGGTAGAAAACGGATTTTATGTCCTTCTCCAGTTAAAGAAGTGGCATTGAAACATAATATACCCGTATTTCAACCACATAAAATTACTACTGATTATCAAGATATTATTGATTTAAATCCTGATTTAATTGTCACAGCCGCTTATGGCCAATTTGTTGGTTCTAAGCTGCTTAATACACCGAAGTATGGATCTATCAATGTTCATGCGTCGCTCTTACCAAAATATCGTGGAGGAGCACCTATCCATGAGGCCATAAAGCAAGGTGAAAAAGAAACTGGCGTTACCATTATGTATATGGCCAAAGAAATGGATGCTGGTGATATATTAAGTCAACGCAAAATTCCAATTACTGATGAAGATACAAGTGGAACAATGTTTGAAAGACTAAGTTACTTAGGTCGGGATCTTTTGATGGAAACCATTCCATTGTTAGTTGACAATAAGATTACTCCAATCAAACAAGATCACAATCTAGCCACTTTTGCTTATAACATTAAACCAGAAGAAGAAATTATTGATTTTAATAAGACAGCACGTGAAATCTTCAATCATATAAGAGCTTATAATCCAGAACCAGGTGCATACTTTACTTTATGTGACTGTAAAATAAAGGTCTTTAAGAGTAAGGTAAGTGATAAAACTCATAATAAAAAAGTCGGTGAAATCATTGAGGTTGGAAAACATCATTTTAGTATCGCTTGTGGTGAAGGCACAGTATTGGATGTGTATGAAGTTCAACCAGCAGGTAAAAGAATAATGAGTTGTCTTGACTTCAATAATGGTTTACTAAAGAATTTTTTAAGTAAAGGAACTTTATAAGAAAAGAGGATAAATATATGAAACCCAAACTATTTTACTCTCGTCAAGAAATGTATGAATTAAATCGAGATAAGTTACTCGAAAGAGGGGTTACCATTTTAGAGATTGCTGAGATAGCTTTTCGTCAACAATCTCGTTACAACAAAAACATTACAATGAGAGCATGTATTGAAAGTGTAGAAAAGATTTTATCATTCCGTGATGTCTTTCACATTGTTCAATTAGGAGCAGAGATTGATCGCTTGGCAGAAGAAGGAATGTTCCAAGGACCGATTCAAGATATAATTGGTTATGACTTAGGCGTATTTGGAATTGATGAAATCTTAGGCCTGGATATTGCTCGACTATATGGTGCCATTGGTCAAACCAATTTTGGTGACATTGATGTCAATAAGCCAGGAATCGTTAATCGTTTGAACCAATTAGGAAAAGAAGGATCCGGCGTTTGTCATACCTTTTTAGATGATATTGTAGGGGCAATAGCTGCTGCCGCATCAACAAGGGTTGCACAAATTGTCAGTGAAGATGAAGCAAGTAAAGACCCACGCTATGAAGCGATTCAATTAGATATCTAATATGGATTCGATTAGAAAGTTATATAAAGTTGGAAGTGGACCATCAAGTTCTCATACGATGGGACCAAAGATTGCTGCGGAGAAGTTTAAAGCAGACTATAAAAAGGCTGATAACTTCATCGTCACATTATATGGGTCGCTAGCTGAGACTGGAAAAGGACATTTAACTGACTATATTATCAAGCAAGTCTTGGGTGAATTTAATACTACGATTATCTTTGATAAAGTTACTGTTTTTGATTATCATCCTAATGGTATGAAATTTGAAGCATATGAAAGCGATCAAAAACTAGGTGAATGGCTGGTCTTTAGTGTTGGGGGAGGTAGTTTACGCGAACTAAATGAACCCCGCAAACGAAAAGTTACTGACATTTATCCACACCATTCAATGGAAGAGATCTTGAAGTATACTAAAGAACATAATATGTCGTTAGTTGATTATGTTATTAAATACGAAGGGCAAGATATTATTGAGTTTGCTCATTATATTCTTGATGTCATGACTAAAACAGTAAATCAAGGACTTAATAAGGAAGGATACCTTCCTGGAAAACTTAAGATTAAACGAAAAGCAATGGATTTCTTTAATAAGTATGAAGAAAGTAAAGACTTTACCACTTTGATATTTGCCTTGTCATTAGCCACAGCAGAAGAAAATGCTAGTGGTGGTGAAGTGGTGACTGCCCCAACTTGTGGTTCTAGTGGAGTATTACCTGGTGCACTTCTCAGTTATTATTTTCACCATAATTGTTGTCGCGATAAGATTGCGGAGGCATTGTTGGTGGCAGGGTTAATTGGTAACCTCGTAAAATATAATGCATCGATATCAGGTGCTGAAGTAGGATGTCAGGGAGAAGTCGGAACTGCTTGTAGTATGGCTTCAGCAGCTATAACCTATCTATTTGGTGGCGATAATGATCAAATTGAGTATGCCGCAGAAATTGGGTTAGAACACCATTTAGGGATGACTTGTGATCCGGTAATGGGATATGTCCAAATCCCTTGTATTGAACGCAATGCCCTTGCCTCCAAACGAGCATATGATTCTGCTCAATATGCGATACTTACTAATGGAACCCATCACATTATGCTAGATAGTGTCATCCAAGTTATGAAAGAAACAGGTCATGACATGAATGAAAAATATAAAGAAACATCAAAAGGTGGATTAGCACTTAGAACAACTGAGGAAGATGATGAATAATATGAATGATACTCCCCAATTAATAAAAAATGAAAACTATAAAGTTGAGTTTTCTTCCGTAAATCATGAAGGATTAGGTGTAGGCCGAATTGGAAATTTTACGATCTTTGTTTTCGGGGCATTGCCTAATGAGGTAGCTATTGTAAAATTAATTAAAATCCAAAAGAATTATGGATATGGAAAACTAGAGAAAATTTTAAAAAGATCACCTTATCGGGTAAATCCGATATGTCCTCACTATACTGGATGTGGCGGATGTAACTTAATGCATATTAATTATGAAGGTGAGCTAAAAATAAAATACAATACGGTAAAAGAAACGCTTGAACGTATTGGTAAGTTTGAAGCTGTTGAAGTAAATGATGTAATCAAGATGGATAATACCGCCGGTTATCGTAATAAAATCCAAGCACCATTTGGTATGGAAAATGGTAAGGTTATTTTTGGTTTTTTTAGAAAAAGAACACATGACATTATTCCTATTAAAGAGTGCTTTATTCACACTCCTCAAACTCTAGATATATTAAACTTTATTAAGAATCTTTGTAATGAATATAGGATCCCCGCCTACAATGAAGAAAAACATCAAGGCATAATACGTCATGTTCTAATTAGAGATAGTAGAAAAAATGGCGATATGATGGTTGTCCTTGTCGTTACTAAAGAAAACATTACTGAATTAAATGTGATTACTGAAAAGATAGCTAAACGTTACCCTCAAGTAAAGTCAATAATTTTAAATGTCAATTCTGAACGCACCAATGTTATTTTAGGGAAGAAGTTTAAGACACTTTACGGGAAAGATGTAATTGTCGATTCACTTGGAGGACTAGATTTTGAAATTGGCGCAAGTTCTTTTTATCAAGTTAATCCAGTACAAACTGAAAAACTTTATCGAACTGCCATCAATTATGCAAATTTAACTGGTAATGAAATTGTGATTGATGCCTATTGTGGAATAGGAACCATTGGACTTTTGGCTTCAAAGAAAGCTAAAATGGTCTATGGTGTGGAAGTTGTTGAGGAAGCAATTAAAAATGCTAATAAAAATGCACAAATAAATAATATTACCAATGTTTCATTTGTGGTTGGTAAAAGTGAAGTGCAAATCAAGAAGTGGGATCAAGAAGGAATCAAAGCTGATGTTATTTTTGTAGATCCTCCTCGTAAGGGATGCGATCAGGAATTCTTAAATACGATAATTGAAATGGAAATTCCTAAAGTAGTTTACGTTTCTTGTAATGTTGCTACCCTTGCTAGAGATTTGAGAATATTAGCTGATTCTGGATATGAATTAAAAGCAGTACAACCAGTAGATATGTTCCCTCATACCACTCACGTTGAGTGTGTTGTCTTGATGTCAAGAAAATAGAAAGAATAATAAAAATGTCCATATATAAAAGGGTTTTCTGATAATTGGTAATTCTTGAAGTAATAAAATTGGAGATTCCAGTGTATAGAACCCTTTTTTTGTAGTCTGAGGAAACAAATCAACAGTTAAAAAAGTGATAGGGTTGAGTTGACAGGTTAGATAGCACAACATTTTGTAGGGGTTGAGTTGACAAGAAAGATGTATCTATAATTTGAATGATAGTAAAATAATTTATTTAACTAATAAATTAAATTATAGTGTACTTTGAGTTTTCGTAAAAATAATGGAAAATAAAAAAACACCGATTTCCAAGCTGGAAAAGGGTGTAATATACCTTAAAATAATGAAAAAGCCACTAAAATTTGGTATAATTTAGTTGTTAGAAAAAATCATACTAAACAAATTTTAGGAGGCCTTTCTATGAACCATTATACTACAGATGTATACGAAATTAAAAGAGAAAACATCTTATTTTCAAAAAAACTTACAAAAGGAATTCACCAAGTCGAAAGCAAGTTTATTAAACAGATGATTTATGGGATGACAAAAAGTCAATCCGTCATCCTTTCTAATATCGCCGATGGATTAAAAGAGGATATAAAAAAAGTTAATACCGTGGAGCGCTTATCTAGAAACTTAGATAAGCCCCTCAGTAATGATCTCTTATATGAAAACTACATGAAAGAAGTAAATAAGGTGATAGGTGAAGAACCCGTTATCCTTGTGGATGATACGGATGTCATAAAACCCTATGGTAAAGTGTTTCAATCACTTGGCGAAGTTAAGGATGGATCGAGTCTAAAGGCCCGATATGAGAAAGGGTACATGGTGACGGAGCTAGTCGCATTAACAGAGAAAGAAAAGCACCCTGTTAGTCTCTATTCACATATCCATTCGAGTCATGAAAAGGGCTATAAATCGATTAATGATGTAACCTTCCATGGGATGAATCGGGTGATTGAGCATATAAAGAAACGTTGTACCTTTGTCTTTGATCGTGGGTATGATGCCAATAAGTATATCAGACAGGTTGAAAAACTGAAGCAATCCTTTATACTGCGGCTAACTGAGCGAAGAAACCTTTACCACAAAGGGAAATTAATGAAAGCAACGACCTTACGGGACTCCCGAAAGGGTAAGATAAAAACGAGGATAATGTTTCAAAAGGAAATAAAAGACTGCTATATCACTCATTTAAACGTGAAGACAAGTGCGAGTAAAAAAGAAATGCGACTGGTACTCGTCTATGGTTTAGGTGAAACACCCATGATGCTTCTTACGAATAAAACGATTCGTTCAAAAGAAGATGCCATCAAAATCGTTCGTCTTTATATGAGTCGCTGGCGAATCGAAGACTATTTTCGTTTTAAGAAGCAAACCTTTGGATTTGAAGATTTCCGAGTAAGAAGCCTGCAGTCAA
>DUOG01000117.1 GCA_012838945.1 Acholeplasmataceae bacterium
CTGGCGACAAGTTAAATACTAACTATGTAGTAAGAATTGACGTTACTAACAAAGTAACTCAAAGTACTTCTACTATCTATTTAACTTACATCGTTACAGATGTTAGAACTCCAATTATCAAACTTAACAATAATGCATTCTTTGCAACTCAAGGTCAAGAATTAAAACTCTACAACCTTGCAACTGCAACTGATGGCTACGGAAATAAAAGTATGCCTTATGGTAACGACATTTCTCCACGCTTAACATTTGTAGTAACTGATAAGAATGGTGCTGTTCTTGATTATACAAGACCATTACCAGCTGGTAGATTTACAGTTGTTATCACTGTAGAGAACCAAGGACGCGTTGACAAGAAGATTGGTACTTTAGTTGTTGCTGACACTGAAAAACCAAGAGTTCAAGTTGTTGACTATATCCTAAAAGTTCCTTATGGTGGTGAATGGACAGTAACTACTGGTATCTTAGCAGCAGTTGATAACAATGATGGCGACTTATTACGTCACAACATTCCTGGATTCGAACCATTTGTATTACTAAGTGATCCAATTGATACTACAAAACCAGGAAGATACAATGTTGAATTTGACGTTTATGACTCATCTGGTAACAAAGTTTCTGCAAGCTATGCAGTTCAAGTAGTTGATCCACTTGAAGATCTACAAGACAGATTCGATGACATCGAAGATCAATTATCAGATATCCAAGATTCTCTAGTTGATCAAGGTGGCGGCGACGATACTGGCGGTTGTCAAGCTCCTGCTTCTACAGCTCTAGTTGCGTTCGCTTCTGGAATCGGATTACTTGCAAGCGTTGCATTCGTAGTTCTTAGAAGAAAACACTAATCATAATTAAGACTTGATTGTGAAGGAGAGATTGCAAAATCTCTCCTCGCTTATGTATATTAATGAAAATAAAAAAGTTATTAGAAACAAGTGACTATAAACCATTAATTGATTTATGGAATCATGAGTTTGGATTTATTTATCCTATCAGTGAAGAACTATTTTATCGAAATGTTGTCAAAAGTGATGATGTTTTAGATGAAGGTTCATATACTGTAGTAGATGATAATGATCAAGTTATTGGATTTATTGTTACAAAAGTATGGAATCGACCCTTTCCAATACCGGCCTATGAAGACCGTGCTTGGATTAGTTTGATTTATGTTATTCCGAAAGAAAGAAAAAAGGGAATTGGAACTCTGCTTTTAAATAAAGCAGAGTCAGAAATTAAGAGGTTAGGTAAACGAACTATCCAAATAGGACGTGACTGTGAAAATTTTTTCCCGGGGGTACCATTTGATATGAAAGGGTCATATAAATGGTTTATTAACCGGGGGTACGATGCAATAGGTGAGACAAACGATCTGATTCGCTCTGTTACAAATAATTTAACATTAATTCCTACTAAGGATATTGACTATGAGGTAAGATTTGCGACTAGATCAGATCGAGATAAAATAATTAAATTTATGGAAAAGAATTTTCCTGGCCGTTGGCAATATGAAGTAACTGATTACTTTGATGCTGGAGGTACAGGAAGAGAATATCTAATTGCGATTGATAATGACAATGTAATAGGTTTTACAAGAGTCAATGATCAATCAACATTAGATGAATTAATTAATTATAATTTAACATGGCGAAATCGGTTTTCAGCACTCGGAGGAATTGGTCCTCTTGGAGTAGATGCTGATTATCGCAAACAAAATTTAGGCTTTCATATGGTCGCAACTGCGGTCAATTCACTAATCGAACGGAAAGTATCCGATATTATAATTGATTGGACGAGTCTAGTTGATTTTTATCGGAAGTTCGGTTTTGAAGTGTGGAAGTCTTACAAGTACTTTGAAAAAAAGGAGGAAAAATAATGAAAAAATTCTGGTCTTTCCTTATTATGCTACTGTTTGTAGTTGGCCTAGTTGCTTGCGGCGGCGGCGGCGGTGGCAACGGCGGCGGTGGCAACGGCGGCGACGGTGGCAACGGCGGAGGCAATGACGAAATTAAGTTAAACCGTGTTGGTTTTGATGGTAAAGGGATGAAAGTTATTATAAAAGTTTATCCTAAATATGAACATGACCCATCAGACCCAGACTATTCTGGAACTTATAGACAACAAAGATATCAACACTTAACAAACGTTGAAAAAGCTTATAAAATTGATATCGAATATGTAGACTATACTGATAGTGAACCTTGGGGACCTGACCGTGCTCAAGCAATTGAAAATGGTCATATTAATGGCTCTCGTATTGGTGATATTTATCAAATCGCATCTGAATGGATTCCTAAGCTAGCAAAAGCTCACGCTATTGCTCCTTTATATGATCCAGCAAAAGATGAAGGTTATTTCGAGAAATATGGATATGAACAAGCAAAAGTTCTTTCTGATATCTCAAGCTATAAGAAATTAGTTTATGGATACATCCCTGGTCAATCTCGTCCAGACTATTTCATGTATTTCAACGCTGATTTAGTAGA
>DUOG01000019.1 GCA_012838945.1 Acholeplasmataceae bacterium
AAAGAGGTTACTGATATGAAAACAAATGGTAATGAACAAAAAATTGATGTAATAATTTCGGTAGATGCTGGCGGTACAAGTACAAGATATTCGGTGATGGACCAAAACCGAAACGTTGTTTATACCGTTGATGGAGGGTCTGGTAGTCCTGCGGTAAATGCTAATGCTGAAAGTGATATTATAAATATGCTTGAAGAAGTATATGATAAGGTTATAGATGAGTTTAATGTAAAGGCAATTGTTATAGGTATGTCAGGTTTTGCCTTAGTTGATCATGACTCTTACGTTGCCCAATTAAAAGATAAATTCAACACAGAGATTGAATTTATCAGCGATGCCTATTTAGCTCTACTTTCAATTCTTCAGGATAAATATGAAAATGGACTAGTAGTTGTCTCCGGAACTGGTGCGGTTATTAATGCTTTAAATAAAGGGAAATTATTTAGAACCAATGGATGGGGTCAGCTGTTAACTGAAAGAGGATCAGCATACACAACTGTTCGCGACTTTGTTCGTCAAATGATCCATAACAATGAACAAAAAGGATACTTCTCCCCATTAGAACAAAAGTTCATGAAACATTTAAATTATAATAAATTAGAAGATTTTAAGAAGTTATTTTACTTTAACCCTAAATATGTCGCTGCTAGCCATGCTCGTTTCTTTATTGAAGAAGCAGATAAGGGCGACGAAGAAGCGATTGCTTGGTTGCGTTACAACGGTCAACTTCTAGGACAAGATGCAGTAAGCGCCTTAAAAAGAGTATCTATGGATTCTGAGTTTGCAGCAGGTTTTAGAGGTGGATTCATTAGTAATGCTCCATATGTAGTTGAGGGTCTAGTTGATACTCTAAAGAAGAGTGGTTATACACCGATAATTGTAAAAGGAGATAGTGACCCAGTCTTTGGAGGATATTATCTAGCTAAAAGAAAGCAATATATATAAAAAGTATAAATAAATAATACATTAGTTATTAGTTACAGTTGGGATAGAATTAGGTACTATTCAAATAAAATCACTAATAATTTAATGCCATTCAAATCAAACTGTGACTAAACATATTGCCCAAAAACAAATCGAACAAAATGAACGATATATATGAATTAAAACTGTAAATCATGGCTCTAACATTTTAAAAATGTTAGAGTTTTATTTTTTAGAAAATAATTTATAATTCTTATAAATAATAAAAATGCTTATTTAGAATATTTATAAATAAATTTGATATAATATTACTATAATGGTATTATATATAAGGTTTATATCAAAGATTTAGTTGAAATGAGGTGAAGATAACTGAAACGTTGGGTGCTATGGACTGTTCTCATTTTATTAATAATTGCATCAATATTAATTGGTGTAGGTAATCTTGACTTTAAGAGTTTAGTTAGTTTGGATGAGACTGCCTTATTATTACTGTTTAAAAGTAGAATCCCTAGGACGATAAGTATTATCTTCACTGGGGTTGGTATGAGTGTTAGTGGTATTATCATGCAACAACTCTCAAGAAATAAATTTGTATCCCCAAGTACTGCAGCAACCCTTGATTCCGCCAAGTTTGGCGTATTAATAGCCATGTTGTTATTTGTTGGCTCTAGTATATTTGTTAAAATGGCAATTTCATTTGTGGTAGCACTGGTAGGTACATTTTTATTTATGCGTTTTGTTGGGAAGATCAAAGCCAAAAATATTTTACTAATTCCCTTGATTGGAATAGTTTTTGGAACAATTATCGATGCTTTAACAACTTTCATCGCTTATCGATATAATGTGATTCAGTCATTGAGTTCCTATTTTGTTGGTGATTTTTCCTTAATCATTGAAGGAAGATATGAGATGTTATATCTAATTGTCCCCCTAGTTATCATCGCATATATATATGCATATCGATTTAGCCTAGCGGGAATGGGAGAAGATTTCTCTAAAAATTTAGGACTATCCTATAAGAAGACTGTGGTAATTGGTTTGGTTATTGTTGCCTTGATGACATCAAGTGTTTTAGTTACTGTGGGGAGTATTCCCTTCTTGGGATTGATAGTTCCTAATATAGTTACAATGTATCGGGGAGATATGTTAAAAAAGAATCTTATTGATACTGCTTTGTTTGGATCAATCTTTTTGCTATTCACCGACATAATTGGCCGGGTTATTATCTATCCATATGAGGTTCCAATTGGATTGACAATTGGTGTATTGGGAAGTGTGATCTTTATTATCTTACTAGTTAGGAAGACGGTATATGGTAAATAAGAAATCAATTATTATATTAACAATCATTACTATTATTTTAATAGCCCTCTATGTCTTTCTGGGCATCTCTTCCTCAAATTTTGGTTACTTCTTCCCCCGAAGATTAACAAGAATCTTAGGGATCATTATTGTTGCCTTTACCATTTCGATTTCAACGGTAATATTTCAAGCCTTTACCAATAATCGTATCTTAACTCCTAATATGTTAGGGTTTGACAGTATGTATATGTTAACGCAATCAGCAGTCATATTTATTCTTGGCTCAGGTAGCTTTCTGATTGTTAATCAATATGCAAACTTCATAACCTCGCTAGTCGTGATGGTTACGCTCTCAACCCTACTCTATGGAGTGTTATTTAAAAAGATGGGGAATCAACTAATATCTATGTTAATGATAGGGATCATTTTATCAACTCTTTTTAGGAGTCTCTCATCATTTTTTCAAATGGTCATTGATCCTAATGAGTTTAGTATTATTCAAGACAAAAGTTTTGTCTCTTTTAATAATATGAACACAAATATTTTATGGGTGGTTTTATTTATCACTTTAATCATCTTGGTTTATATTAGTGATGAGTTTAAAAAAATCGATATTATTGCCTTAGGTAAAGACCACGCAATCAATTTAGGAATTAACTATGATAAAAATATGCGAAAATATTTAATCATCATTAGTTTCTTGATTGCGGTGGCGACAGCACTCGTAGGACCGATTATGTTTTTAGGACTATTAGTTGTCAATATGGCTAGGGCCATATCAAAGACGTATAAACATACGAGTTTAATCTTCATTAGCTTTTTATTAGCATTAATTTTTTTAGTAGGTGGTCAATTTCTACTAGAAAGAGTGTTTAATTTTTCAGTTCCATTAAGTATTGTGATCAATTTTATTGGAGGTATATATATGTTATTTTTATTAAGAAAAGAGATGGTTGTATGATTAGAGTAGAAAGTTTATCAAAAAAGTATCAAGACCATGAGGTGGTCAAAAGTGTAAATTTAATAATTGAAAAGGGAAAATTAACAACGATAATAGGACCTAATGGTGCAGGTAAAAGCACCCTCTTAGGTATGGTCAGCAGACTCCTTGAAAAGACTGCGGGAGTAGTGTATGTCAATGAAATTCCAATTGAAGAATGGAATGAAAATGAACTAGCAAAAACCCTTGCAATTTTAAAACAAGACAATAATGTGGGCATGCGCATAACCATTGAAGAATTGGTTGGCTTTGGGAGATTTCCTTATAGTCAAGGAAAGCTCACCAAAGAAGATCAAGAACACATTGATAATGCTATTAATTATATGGGATTAAATGATATAAGAAATAAGTATTTGAATGAGTTAAGTGGTGGTCAACGTCAACGAGCTTTTATTGCGATGATTATTGCTCAAAACACCGAGTATATTCTTCTTGATGAACCTCTAAATAGTTTGGACATAAAGCATGCAAAAGAATTAATGAAAATAATTCGCGAACTAGTTGATAACCTAGGCAAAACGGTGGTGATGGTTTTACATGACATTAATTTTGCTTCTTGCTATTCTGATCGCATCATTGCTATGCAAGATGGTAATGTTGTTCAAATCGGCAATGTTGAAGAAATTATTTGTGGTGACCTATTAGAGGAGTTATATGAAACACCAATTAGGATAGAAAATTATGAAGAAAGAAAAATATGCATTTATTATTAGGAGGAAAATATGAACAAGAAAAAGTTAATATTAATAATAGGTTTAGTTGTCTTAATGGTAGGTTCTTTGATTATTGCGAAACTAGTAAGTAACGCTAATCAACACAAAGGTGATATCGAAATTATCCATGAATTAGGTACAACACCAGTTAAGAAAAATCCAGAAAAGGTGGTTGTATTTGACTTGGGGATATTAGAAACCTTAGATTCACTAGATATTAAAGTGGCAGCGGTACCCAAATCCAATTTACCTGAACATCTTAACAAATATAAAGGAAATGACATTGTTGATGCTGGTACTTTATTTGAACCTAACTTAGAAGCACTTTATGAACTTTCTCCCGATTTAATAATTATTAGTGCGCGTCAAAGAACGCTATACGATAGTTTAAATGATATTGCACCGACAATATACTTACAAATTGACAATGCTGATTTTATAAACGGATTCAAGAAAAACCTAGAAACATTAAGTCAAATATTTACTAAACAAAATAATTTTGATGAGTTTATTGAGGAAGTAGAAAGAGACATTGCTGAATTATATCAAATTACCAGCAATTCATCCCTTAAAGGTTTGTTTGTTATGGTGGATGTGGATACTTTAAGTGTCTTTGGTAAAGGTTCAAGATTTGATGTTATCTATAGAGGCTTTGGTGTTAAGGTAGCAGATGAAAACATTGATGTATCAACCCACGGTCAAAATATCAATTTTGAATATTTATTAAATATTAATCCAGATATTATTTTTGTCTTAGACAAAGGCTTTGTTACGGAAGGTAAAGGAACAGCTGAGGCTTTGCTAGACAATGAAATTGTTAAACAAACTGCTGCATCAAAAACGAACAAAATTATTTACCTAACACCATATAGTTGGTATATTACTTCTGGCGGCTTAGATTCAATAAAGATAATAATTGATGAAGTTGCAGCAGCCTTTGAATAAAAATATTGAAATTTGGCTAAAGAAGTGATAAAATGGTTGTATATTTTATCACCAGGTAGGAGGGATCATATGAACATGGATTATAAAGAGAAGGCCTTTCAGAACTTAAGAAAGCAAAATTTAAGAATAACTAATGCTCGCAAGGCGATAATTGACATATTGGAAGGTAAACACCTAACCCTTCAAGAAATCTATCATGAACTAAAAAAGCGGGGATTTCATAATCTGAGTACTGTATACAATAACATTGACTTTTTACTAGAACATAAAATAATTACTCAAGTTTTTATTAATGGTAAAAAGCATTATGACTTGACCATTGAAGAATACTCTCACAATGCTGATTCCCATGTTCATGTTAAATGTTTAGCCAACGATAATATTATTGAAATAAATGAAGAAGAGTTTATTGATAAGATAAAAGATCATCAAGTTTTCGAAGGGTTTCATATTTCTAAACTACAATTAGTTGTTGAGGGTGCCTGCAAACATTATAATTCAGAGTTGTGTAAAGATAAAGATTATTGTTATCTAGAAAAAATCAAAAAAGGAAGCCATTAGAAGCTTCCCCTTTTTAATTATATATATAAAAACAGATAATAAAGTGTAAGATTGATAAAAATGTAATTTTTGTAGTAAAATATAATTGTAATTACCAAAAGCAAGGAGGTATCAAATGAAGAAGATATTAACTGATGATCAAGTTAAGGAACTAATAGACACTTTAAAAGAACGTTTTGAAAAGAACATGATACGTCATCCCGACTTAAAATGGGATCAAATTGAAACAAAAATAAAAGGGAACCCAGATAAACTTTTTTCACTATTTGAAATGGAGCGAACTGGTGGCGAACCTGATGTTATTGGAATTGATCCAAAAACTAATGAATTTATCTTTGTTGATTGTTCCAAAGAAACTCCCGAAGGTAGAAGAAATACTTGTTATGACGATGAAGCATTAGAGTCCAGAAAGAAATTCAAACCAGAAAAAAGTGCTCTTGGTATGGCAAAAGAAATGGGTGTTGAAATACTAACTGAAGAAGAATATTTCGAACTTCAAAGGTTTGGACCTTTTGATAATAAAACATCCACTTGGATTAAAACCCCTGAAGAACAACGAAAACTAGGGGGAGCCTTATTTGGCGACTCTCGTTATAACCGGGTCTTTATTTATCATAATGGAGCAGAGTCTTATTATTCTTCAAGGGGCTTTCGCGGGATGCTGAAAGTATAAATAGGATTTCCAAAACAGTTGATTACTTGATCAACTGTTTTTATTATGGTCAAAATGATAAAAATATAGTATAATAATACACAGTAAATGAAAGGAGTAGATATGATGATTTGTCCAAGCTGTGGATTTGAGTGGAGTTATAAAGAGGATGGTTACAATGTCTGCTCATCTTGTCAATTTAAATGGAAAAATGACCAAGAAGAGGGAAAGGTATATAAAGATGCCTACGGTAACATTCTAGAAGATGGTGATACTGTAATGGTCATTAAGAATCTTAAAGTAAAAGGTTCAAAGGATGTTTTAAAACAAGGAACTAAAGTAACCAATATTAGACTAGTTGATGCTGACCACGACATCGATTGTAAAATCCCTGGATTCGGTCAGATGAGTTTAAAATCTGAATTTGTAAAAAAGGTATAAACATTTATGGAAAAGTATGTGAAGGAATTATTTACTGAAGAAGTATTAGAAATAACATCAAAACTATACGGAATTGAAAGAGAAGATTTATATATCGTTGGTGGATTTGAAAACTATATATATGGATTTGATAAAGATAACAAATCCTATATTGTCAGAATTACTCATAACTCACACCGTACAGTTGATCAAGTAAAGGCTGAAATGGACTTCTTGTTCTATTTAGCTAAAAGTGGAGCAAATGTTTCAATGCCAATCACAACAATTAATAACTCATTTGTTGAAACAATAGAGTGTCTAGATAATTCACATTTTATTATATGTGCTTTTACCAAAGCAGAAGGTGAGAGACCAAATCGCACTAACTTAACTAACGAGATGTTTTATAACTATGGAAAGACCATTGGTTTGTTTCATAAGTTAACTAAAAACTATCGGGAATCTGAAGGAATCGTAAAACGATATAATTGGGATGAAGATACTTTAATCGTCAATGCCAGTAAATATCTTTCATCGGATGATCAAATAATTCTTGAACGTCTCGATGAAGTTATCCAAAGTATAAAGATGATTGAAAAAACAAAAGATAATTTTGGTTTGATTCATACGGACATCCACATGGGCAACTTCTTTGTCAAAGATAATGAATTAACTGTTTTTGATTTTGATGATGTTTCATATCAATATTTTATCAGTGATATAGCGATTGCTTTATTCTATTTAGTATTTATGGTAAAAGAAGAACAACAAGTAGAATTAGCAGATAGGTTTCTGACTCACTTTATGAAGGGTTATTTATCAATAATTAAAATATCAAAAAGTGACTATATGAAAATGCCAATCTTTTTGAAATTAAGAGAGTTAATTTTATATGTAGTAATTTTTCGAACATTAAATGTTCAGCAAGATGAATTTGCGAGAGTGTTTATTGATCGATATCGCAATCGTATTATTAATAAAACACCATTTATTAATTTAGATTTAGAAAAATACTATTTTGATTAAAACAAACCTTAAGGATTGATATATATGAAAAAGAAGATTAACTTAGGGATTACTATTTTCTTTATTTTAATAATGATGAGCTTATATATAACCTTTTTATTTTTTGATAATCATGTTTCTATATCCAAAGTAGAATATGCTGGTATCATTGCTTGTTTTACTTTTGTATGGATTATTTTAATAAATGATTTGGATATATGGCTTGTCCGCTTTGCCTTATTATTTACCTTAATATCGGATTGGTTTTTGGTGATTAAAGGGGATCATCAATTGTTAGCAGTAATAACTTTTATTTTTGCTCAAGGGTTTTATGCGATAAGATTGTGGTTTAATGAAGATAGTAATAACCGTAAGATACTTCATATATATACTAGAGTGATACTCTTTATCGCTTTGGAATTAGGGGCATTGATAATATTAAAGAAAAATTTTGATGGATTAGTGTTTGCTTCCTTATTATATTTTTCGCTGCTATTAATAAATGTTATCATCGCTTTTAAGAACACGAACAAAAATATTCTTTTTGCCTTAGGGTTGCTCTTCTTTTTAGGTTGCGATATTATGGTTGGTCTAAGCACAATAGAAGATTACCTGGCAATTGGTGAATCATCACTAATCTATAAGTTATTGAATGCACCGATAGATTTAGTATGGTTTTTCTATTTTCCTTCACAAACTTTACTCGCTTTGAGTGTACTTACCAATAAAAAGATCTCATCAACTATTAGCAAGTAACACACTTCAGTTTTGCTTGCTTTTTTTCATGTATAACCCAATTTAAATTAAAAAATATGGTATAATGTAAAAAAAGAGTAAACAGATATTAAGGAGAAGCTATTTTGAAAAAAGTTATTTTTTTATTGTTTGTTTTGGCAATAATTAGTGGTTGTACTAAAAATACTTTTGTCATCAAATTTGTTGATTGGGATGATAATTTGATTGAGGAATTTACCTTAACTGAAAACCAAAAGATTAATGCTCCAGAAGCACCAGAAAGAGAAGGGTGTGTTTTTGTTGGATGGGACCAAGAATTTGATAAAGCGAGAGGTAATATGACAATTAAAGCAGTTTATGAAGAAAAAGAATTTACCGTAACATTTATTGGTGTTGATGGTGAAGTTGTTAAAGAAGAAAAAGTAAAATATGGACGTGATGCAATAGCACCAACGCTACCTTATCCTAATGGGTATTATAGATGGGATAAAGAGTTTAAAAAGATCAAAGAAGATTTAACGGTTCGTGCCTTAACCGAATACACCATTAAATATTTTGATGGTAATACTGAACTATTCTTTGATGTTGAAAAATATGAAAAAGGTGATGTTGTAGAACTTCCGATCCCTAATAAAGAAGGTTATGAATTTATTGGTTGGTTTTTATCAGATCGCTCTTTATATGAAATTGAAAAAATTGATCAAGATTTTTATGGAGATTTAAAATTATATAGTCGTTGGATTAAAACAGAAGTTGATACTTTAAATGCTCCTGAGGGTGCTGTTGAATTTAAAAACATCCTTAAGAAACCGCACTCTAGTGGGAATGGCTATGTCTATCAACCAGAGTTTCCCGCTGGTGCGAGGTCAACTTCAGTTACCGAATATACTTGGACCAGTAGTAATACTAAAGTTGCGACTATTAGTGTGTGGTCCTCGATTTCAGTAGTATCACCAGGATATGCTATTATAAAAGCAACTCTTAACTCTGATCCAAACTATGTTCTATATTGCGTTATAAAAACATCAGTAGATGGTGTAACAAAGGCAACACTAGAAGAGGCTAATGCTCCAAACTATGTGTATGCTACATTCAATTTAGATGATGGGACAAGTGTTAAAAAGATGGTCACCAAAGGTGGACACGTTATTCCTCCGACACCAACACCTAAAGAAGGTTATGTCTTTGTGGGATGGGAAGGAGAAAATGGCGAAGATATATATAACATTAGTAAAGATACTACTTATAATGCCAAGTATATTAAAGGATCTAAATCATATGCTGGAAAAACCATTAGTGTCTTGGGCGATAGTATCTCAACATATCAAGGATACCTTCCAGAGGGCTTTGCTTCATTCTATCCTTATGCAACAGCGGATCTTAATGATGTATATCAAACATGGTGGATGCAATTTATCAATCATTATGGAATGAAACTACTTTCAAATAATTCTTGGGGAGGTAGTGCAGTCGCTGGAAATGCCAATTCAGCTGCCCAAAAGGTTGCAAGACTTCAACATTTAATTGAAGGTTATACAGTTCCAGATGTTATCTTAATCTTTATGGGAGCAAACGATGCGGCTAGTCCATATATTGATGTCCAACTATTTGATGCCGCTTACGAAAAAATGATTGAAAATATCAAATTGCTTGCCCCAAATGCTGAGATAATTGTCTGTACGCTTCCTTCACTTCCATTATATTCAGAAAATGATCAAATCGAATACAATGAAGTGATTAGGAAACATGCATCAAATAATGGATGTACTATTATCGAGTTTGAACAAGTATTCACTCGTAGTGAAGTATCTAATTATTTGGTTGACTCAGCCCATCCAGATTTTGCTGGAATGAAGAAATTAGCAGAACAGGCAATTAATACGTTAAAAGAATTAATTAAGTCTTAAAAAAGAAGCGAGTATGAAAAATACTCGCTTTTAGTTAAGTCCATAACTTCCAGTGGTCTGATCTTTAAAAAGAGGTAAGTGAGGAGTTTTATAAGTGAAAATGATAAACAAAAAGACAAATGAGAAGAAGATAATATATATAATAAGGTAATGATAGGTTTTTAGTTCTAGGTCAGTATATATCTTTAGAGCAACTAGTTGTCCTAATATTACTCCGATAATTAAACTTAAAATATCTAATACTACTGAATGAATTCCAAAGGCTCCAGTATAGGTATAATAAAAAGCTGCAATAAATAAGATGGTAATAAGTGAAGAAATCATTCCACTTAGTATCCATTTCTCCAAATTGTTGATTTGCCTTTTTAGGATAAAGTAGGTAATTATCCACCAAAGCATAATAGGGAGAAGTGGCATCTTCAGATGTTCCCAAAGACTTTCATTCACCGGAGCAATCGCTCCAACAATCTTTGATTTGCCGCTTAAATCAAATACAAAATGCATCAAACTACTGAAAGCAACAATGAAGATAATTCCCCACAAATGATATTTCTTTATTTGTTTGATACTAAAAACTCCTTTCAATGTAAGGTCAATTATATTTTGGACAAAATATTAAAAAGTATATAAAATATATTCATATTGAGTTCAAGTTGTTTGACAATTACCAAAACATTCTATATAATGAATTATCAAAGCCTATTATTTAGGAGGTAGGTATATGCGTAAAATTGGATTTATTGTTGATTCTACTTTTTGTCTAAGTGAAGATTATGTTAAAGAAAATGATATATATGTGGTACCTTTAAACATTATCATAGATAATAACTCATATCGAGATAATATTGATATTACATTATATGAAGTAATGGATGCTTCTATTGCTAGGAAAAAGGTAACTTCTAGTCAACCATCCCCGCTTTTATATCATGAAGCTATTAAGAATTTACTTGACAGAGGTTATGAGGAAGTGGTAGTCATGACTATTTCTTCGACTTTAAGTGGAACTTATCAAGCTGCTTTACTAGGGGCCGAGAAGTTCTTAGAAGGTGGCAAGGTCTTTGTTCACGACACCTTAACTACTTCAGCTGAAGCTGAATTGTTGTTGAGGATTGCTGTGGAACAAGCAGATCTAGGGAAAAAAGCAAAAGAAGTATTGGATCGTGTAAGTGAAGTGAAAAAGAATTCTGGTATATTAATGAGTCTAAAAGATCTAGATTCATTATTCCGTGGTGGAAGACTTTCCAAATTAAAAACCATTGTTGGAAATTTATTAAACATTAAGCCAATAGTTGCTTATGTAGATGGAAAGGCCAATTTAATTGGAAAGAAACGAACCGATGCACGAGTATATCAATATTTTGTTGACTACTTAAAAGAAAAGATAACCGGTGTAACGGGTAAAATAAAGGTTTTGTTAACTCATATTAATGCCTTCTCTCGCATTCAAGCCTTAAAAGAAGTGATCGTTCAAGCACTACCAGAAGCACTTGTTAATATCGCTAAGGAAACAACGCCAGTCCTTGCTGTTCATGTTTCATACGGTGGTATTGGAATGGCTTGGGCCGTAGATTAACAAATAAACTCTAAAGGAAGATTATTTCTTTAGAGTTTTTTATTTAAATGTTAATTTTGATAGAAAATCGTGATATAATTAACTGTAGAAGGTATGAGAAAAGGAGTTTTATTATGTTTTGGAAAATAGCCTCTTGTCTATGGTTTCCCATTATGTTATTAGTAATAAGTATTATAAGTATAATAAAACCTTTAAAAATTAAGGGTGCCTTTGTAATAAAAAACTCACTTAAGAACGATAAAACCTGGAAATACACTAACCGCTTTTATTTTTGTTGGTTATTATTTTTAAGTATTGGGTTACTTATTTATGAGATTATATCACTTGAAAAAGTGAAAAGTGGGGAGTTATCATGGCATATAGCTCGTCGCAATATTAGCTTTATTGGCATCTTTATTTTATTACTTCCACTTCCAATTACGACGATTGCTTTGAAATTAAAGTTTGATCAGGATGGGAATTATAGAAAAGTTTGAGGTGATATCTGATGGTAAACATAGATTATAAGAAGAAAAAAAAGATCATTGTTATCGGTTGTCCTGGCAGTGGGAAGAGCTATTTTTCCAAGAAACTATCAGCGATTACTAAATTACCACTGTATCATTTGGATCTTTTGTACTGGCGACCTAATTGGCAGACGACGCCAGCGGATGAATTTCGAGAAAAAGTAATCAAGGTCATTGAGGAGCCAAAATGGATAATTGATGGTAATTATAATAGCACCTTAGAACTAAGGTTTTTAGTTGCTGACCTAGTATTTTTCTTGGATTTGCCAACTGAAAATTGCCTCGAAAATGTTAGAAATCGCATTGGAAAAGATAGGGACGATTTCCCTAAATTCTTAAAAGAAACAGGCGATCCAGAGTTTTTTGAGTATATTAGAAACTTCAAAGACAATGGGCGGGTAGCTATACTAGAAATGATGGAAAAGTATCCTAAGGTACCGGTGGTGATTCTTAAGAATAGGGGAGAAATAAATGATTATTTACGTCGCTTAACTGATAAATTTAATTAGATATGTTTACTAATTATCGTATTAACAAGCGTTTATATTTGTCAAAAAGTTTAATTTTTGCTATAATATTTATGATTTAAAATAAAAGATGGTTTTTATAAAAGAATAATTTTAAGACTGTTCCATAGCTACTCGTTAGATTCTCAAGTTGCATATGGATTTTTCTTACTTTTATGCTTAGTAATTATATAACCATCAACATAAAAAGGATAACGGGGATTGTTAGGTAAGTGATGATAATGGTTGGGGTGAAATGAGACCCCCTATTATCAATGTTTGCATACATAATTTCGGAGGAAATATATATGAATTATAAAAAGATATTACTATTCACCTTAGTTCTCGTTTCCATAAGTGTTTTAGCAGGATGTAAAAATAATAACGGTAAGAGATTGGAGACGGGGATTAATGATGAATATACATTATATCTTCAGACATCAAGGTTAGAAGGTGTCTTCAACCCTTTCTTTAATCCTGCTTCTGACCAGGATGTAATTGATTTGGTCAATGCTCCATTACTTACATTAGATTCCAAAGGCAATGTGGTTGCTGGTGATGACTATCCAACAGTAGCATTAGACTATTCAATGTGGTATACGAGAGATCCTGGTACCAACATTGTCAAAGATAAATATCAACAAGGTGACTATGTCGTTTATGAGTTTATATTAAAAAGTGGTATGAAATTTAGTGATGGGACGGCCATTACTGCTGAAGATGTATTATTCAATTATTATCTATATTTAGATGTTGCATATGATGGACCCTCTCTTCTAAATACCTTACCGATACTCGGTCTGAAAGAATATCAAACTCAAACAAATGAAACGGACACTAGTGAATATAATGATATTATTGATGCTATATTAGCTGACGATACCCGAAATAGTGGTTACGCGGCTAATGATTTATATACTAAAGAACAACATGATCTTTATTGGGAATCTTTCTATGAAGCTGGGTCACAGTTTGCTTTAGAGATAGTTGATTATATATGTGAATGGGCTGCAGGATATGAAGACATGCTTCATCCAGATCTAACAACTGAAGAAGTTCAAGGTTCTGAACAACTCAGAGTGGCTTATGCGATGATGCTTTGGCAATATGCAATGCCACTTTCGGAAGATAAATTAACAATTGATTTTGTATCTGGAGCCACTTACCATGTATCCGATTTAACTGGAGAAGTATTTTTCCGGGAAATCTTAAAAGCTTATGAAGATGAATCAGGAAAAGTTGACATTGAAGAAGGTTATCAAGGAATTAGTGAAATTGAATCAGTAGGAAGCAACTTCGTTAGTTTAGCCAGGGAGATATTTATTGATAAAATATCTAAGGCCATAGAAGTTCAAAGTATTGCTGGGCTTGTTGCTGGTAAAAAACAAATACGTGGTGTTCAATATGATACTATTAGAGTTATATTGACTAAAATACATCCAGGGACACTTCAATTATTAAATATACCAGTTGCCCCTAAACATCACTATATTAAGGGATTTGCTTATGATAGTGAGGCAACTATTAATTACGGTGTCCAATATGGTAGTACTAATTTTATCGAACATGTGAGAAGTAATAATAATCCTTTAGGTGCGGGTCCATATAAATTAATAAGAAGAGATTCAATAGATGGAACGGTATACTTCGAAAGAAATAATTATTTCCAAACTATGGGAGGAGAAAAAATATTTAATGCTTATATTAAAAATGTGGCTTTAAGAGTCATTTCACCGGGTTCTGAAATGGCAGCATTAAAATCGGGTTATGTTCACTTTGCTAAGGTCAATCATTCTAAAGAAGTCTTAGAAGAACTTGATGAACAAGCAAAACTCCATGAACTTATTGTTAATCATTTAGGTTATAATTATATTTCAATTAATCCCAAAGTATATCCTAATCTTCATGAGCGAATTGCTTTAACAACAGTGTTAGATCCAAATAGAATCTTTGATATCTTATCAACTGATTTGGCTGAATTGATATGGCGTTCCCAGTCGAAAGTATCATGGACCTATCCGGATCTAGATAGTGAAATTTATTCATTTGATGAAACTCTAACTACTACAATTGAGGAATTTAAACAAGCTGGTTATCAGTTTTGTGATGAAAGTGGACAATTTGTTGATTTTCCAAAAGAATACGAATTCTTTGTCCCATACGATGCATCAGAACATCCATTGGGAATAGTGATGCTTAATGCAGCGGAATTATTGTCATCGATTGGCATTCCTGCAAAAGTTACTGTTGATAAAAACCTATCAGAAAATATTAAATCTAGTAATATAGGAATTTATGCATCAGCTAAAGATGTGAGTGTCGAACCTGATTTATACAATGATTATCACTTTGAATCAGTAATTGGACTAGCTATTCAAAATGGTATTGCTGATCTTTATCAAAAGGGATCTGACAGCAGTCTTGGTCTTATCGATGGAATGAACCAAAGGCTAGCCCTTGCTTATTTAGCGGAACTAATTGATAGTGCAAGATCTTCGGCAATAACCGAAGAAAGAAAACAAATATATGAAGATGCCCTTGAATTAATTGCTAAACTAGCAATTGAAGTATCGCTCTATCAAGGAAAGGATTTATTTATTGTAAATGGGTCAATTGTTGATAGACACTCATTAGCCCGAGGTATATCTGAATATAAAGATCCATTATCGGAGATTTGGAAAGTAAGATTCTTATACGGTACACCAGGAAATCAAACAATATAATATTAAAAAGCAAGGCTTAGCATTTTATGCTAGGCCTTTTTTACTATTATATTCAAATTTTATGATTATGTCTAATCGTGTAGTCTTATTTTCATATATTATGGATAAAAAGGTCATTTTGATGCTTTTTATGCAAAAAGTCAAATGTAAGCGCTTACTATGACGGTTTTTAAGCGTATGTGCTTAAAAGAAAGCGTTTTCTATGTGTTCTAATAATAAAATGTCTTGACTAGTATGTTGATTTGTCAATGATGTGAGACTAAAAAGTAAAAATAAAAGATTAACCTTTGGTATAATTGAATTTAGATTCTTTTAGTAGTTGTTCTCTTTTTTGAATAGGTGACATCCAGTTTAAAACGGAT
>DUOG01000020.1 GCA_012838945.1 Acholeplasmataceae bacterium
AAGCTCTAAATGTTAAAGTATCGTTTTGTTCACTAAATGTTTCTTCACTTGTTGCGATATCATCAGTATTTTCAATTAGTTGACATTTTGGATACCAAGTATATTTAACTCCTCCACCCTTTTTAAGGATTGGAAAACCTAATGCTATAAATGGTCTTTCAGCAGGTCTACCGCTTGAAATCAAAC
Organism: Acholeplasmataceae bacterium; assembly: GCA_012838945.1. GTDB lineage: Bacteria > Bacillota_I > Bacilli_A > ML615J-28 > CAG-313 > DUOG01. The sequence goes on from DUOG01000020.1 coordinate 187, forward strand.
CACTTTCGTCAACGTTTTCACCTCTTAATTTTGCTAAATCATCTGGATGAAATGCTACTACTTCAATTGCTAATTCTACACTTGAAGTTTGAGAACTTGTTGCATAATCAGTTCCACTTGCTCTAACTACTGAACTTTCAGCGTTTTCAGTTGTTCCTATACTTTTGATAACTGGACTTTTAACTGTTGCTTCATACGTTGATGGTGAGTATTCTCCATTTTCATCAGGAGTATTAAAAGCATAATAAGCAGCACCAACTGTTTCTTTAATCATTGGTTTTTTATTTGTCATATTTTTCCTTCCTTTCTAATGCCCTAATTTCTTGAGCATCACATTATAATATTTATTTTTGTTTGTTTCCCAAGTGGGTCTTAAATGTGGACGTGATCCAAATTTTGAAGTCCCATATTCTACCATACGACCATAGTATTTACCCCAACCAACTTCTACTTCGTTATTCTTGGCTCTTTTGTAAGTAAAAGTATCTATTAAATGTGTATAACCACTTTTACGAATTTGTGATTTTGGTTTAGGTAATTTTAATAAATCTTTAGTAAATTCCTTTGCTCCAACTTCCAAAACATCTTGAACGTTTTCTACATTTTTAAGATAATCTTCAATTTCTTTTGACAAGTCATTGAATCCACTATAAAATTCATTAGACATTTTCTAATACTTCCAAAGCAAAGTATGAATGAAAGTGTTTATCTTCTTGAATGTATTCATGATTTATTATTGGAAACAAACCTTTTTCGTTTAATTTTTGTTTCAATTCTAAAAGTTTTTTATGTCTAGGTGTTTGAGAAAAAAAAGAAACTTGATAAGTAACTTTTGTATCGTATTCATCGCCACTAGCTGTCAAACTATCCCATATAAACTCCCAATATACAATTCGGGGATAAACACTGGTATTCTCATCACTTTGAATACCTTCATTAACTTGAATTTCTAATTCATCAAGCAATGTTGCTAATTCTTCTTTTGTCATAATTCACTCTCCAATTTTGGATTAGGGTAGTTTTCTAATGTTAAGTCTGTTTGTTTAAAACCATCTTTATTTGTAAAATGATAAGCATTAAATACTTTGTGGTATTCATCGCCTATTTCTAAAACGTGTAAAGATGTTATTTCTTTTGTTTGTGGTATACGAATTTTCATTGTTAAGTTCTTTTCTCTTTGTTCGGCTTCAAATCTTAATCTATCAGTTATTGATAGTTCTTGAAACCATATCTCTTTTTTGGTATCTTCTATATATTCAATTGGGAAATGACCACTTTTTTGTTTTATTTCAAAAAGTTTAAATTTGCCATCAAGATACGTTGGTATCTCGGTTATATTTAATTTGAAGTTC
>DUOG01000118.1 GCA_012838945.1 Acholeplasmataceae bacterium
ACTGAGATGGAACTCTTAGTTACTGATGAAGCACCGGTTAATGATACGCCAATTGAAGAGCGTCAAGGTGTGTTTGATTATGTGCTTGGAGTATTCAATTTTGGACCGGCTGGTATATCGGAATTTATTAGTTTAATTGAGACAATTAAAGATAGAATTCCTAATACAGCAGAAACTGATGGTGTTCGTTGGTTTGATGGTTTAGATGTTAGTGGGATTGAAGAGCCAATCATATGTAATAAAGAACTAGTACAAGAGGTTGATTTAGGTGATTACTATCTAAATAATTCCAATGGAAACTATTATAAGTGTATTGAGATCGGAGAACAGTATGCTTATTGGGAATATAAAGGCAATCTAAAAGGTCCCAAAGGTGAGCAAGGTGAATCTTCAAGTTTAGATAACTATTACACAAAAAGTGAAGTAGATACAGTAATTGAACAAGCAATAATAACAGCATTGACTGGTGATTATTAATGGCAAAGAATAATAACTTAGGTGATTTCCTTAAAGATATTGCGAGTGGAATAAGAAATATTAAAGGAACAAGCGGAAGTATTAATGCTCAAAATTTCCGCAGTGAAATTGAAAGTATTGAAGTCGGCGGTGGAGAGTTCACTCAAGAAGATTTAGATAATGCTTATAATCAAGGATATTCAGTTGGACATGATGACGGTTATAGAGAAGGCGAGTCTGATGGATACACTTCAGGACTTCAAGATGGATACTCAGATGGATATAATGGGGGCTATAGTGATGGCTACGATGATGGTTATAATGCAGGTTATTCAGATTGTATTTTTGATGCAGAAATAACACTTTCAGATTTCACTACAAAAAATATAAAAGACATTACATATGATGATGAATTACTAGTTTGGGATTTTGATAACGGCTGTTTAGCTACTGCAAAACCCCTATGGATTAGAAAGGAAGGAAAAGTCTGTGAATATACAGAACTAACATTTGATAATGGTACTACCTTAAAATTAGTTGGACCTGTCAATCGACTTGTACATAGAATATTCAATTATGACAGTCAATGTTTTGAATATGGCAACTTTGTCCCTATTGGAAGTAGAACTTTTACAGACACAGGTGAAACACCGAGACTAGTTTCAATTAGAGTTATTAAAGATGAGGTGCCCTATTATAACATCATTACCAAATACTTTGTTAACTTATTTGCCAATGGAATTTTAACTTCATGTCGATATAGTAATACATATGATATTAAAAATATGAAGTATGTTAAGGAAAATCGCCATATTCCAATTGAAGACTATGGTGTTAGTGAAAGATGGTATTATGGACTTCGTTTAGGTGAAATTGACCCACAAAAGATTTCAATTCAAACAACAAAAGAATACATAGCTAAGTTGGAAGAAAGAGAAATTCAATGAAGTTAATTATCGGTCTTGGTTCAGGGAGAATTGTTGTTGATAATGGAGATGGCACAGTGACTAAAATACCATATGGTAAGTTAGGACTTAATCAAAACCTCCATGAGTTTGAATTAAGTAAAAATAAGGCTTATGTTGCCACTTCATACTTGCAAGGAGATTTTATTGTTCAGGAAAAACTTACAGACTTAATTACGGTACCTTATGAAATAAAAGATATCGATGAAATAAAAAAATACCTAAAACAGTACGATGATGAATTTGACTTTACAAGTTTAATAAATCATAGGTTAAACAGTAGGATTCAAATAGGTAAAGATAAGAATGGAATCTACAAGTACTTTGATTATGAGGAAGTGAAACATAATGAAAATTGTGATTGGCTTAGTCGGTAGTGGTAAAACAACTTTATATAGAAAACTAAATGAAAACAAAGAACTAAATGCTGTGGAAATTGAACTTCCTCAATCTTGTTTGAAAAACGATGAGTTAATAAATGAAATTTTTAAGCTATTCTATAATAGCCAAGATATTGAATGTATCATTGCTCATCCCTACTATCTACCAAAGGACTTATTTAAATTGATTAGTCCAGCAGATGAAATCATTTTATTAGAGGTACCATTAAAAGAAAGATTAAAACGTATAAAGAAACGAAGTAAAGAACTAAAAGTTAAGTCAAATATTTTCCCCATGGAGTTTATTCTAAATGAAGAAGGTTTCTTAACTGAACTTAAGAGGAGGATAAAAAGTGAATACATTTAGCGTTGTAATGAGTGTTGTAGCTGCAATTGGAACAATTCTATCCATCACATTTGCCATACTTGCCTTTGGTAGAAACAAATCACATGATAACGCAGAGATTCAAAGCCGTCTCGCAAAGATCGAAACCGACATACTCTACATTAGGGAAACTTTAGATGAGTCTAAAGATTGGCGTAAAGACTTTGATGAACGATTACGAAAACTTGAAAAAGGAGGTAAATGAAATTGAACTTAGAATTAATTAGTATTCCGGCAATTGCGACTGTTGTTTATTGGGTAATTAACCTACTTAAGTATACTTTTAATGATAGTGAAAAATTTAAAAGGTTTATTCCATTAACAGCAGCTGTTCTTGGTTCTTTTATTGGGGTACTTTGTTTCTACATAGTACCTACTATTATTCCTGCTGATAATCCTTTAATTGCCCTAGTAATTGGTGCAGCTAGTGGATTAACAGCTACAGGTTCACATCAGTTACTGAAACAATTGG
>DUOG01000119.1 GCA_012838945.1 Acholeplasmataceae bacterium
GTATTGCTACTCTCGTTCGACTTGCATGTATTAGGCATGCCGCCAGCGTTAATCCTGAGCCAGGATCAAACTCTCAATAAAAAGTTTTACCTGCTCCACCTGTTCTGTTCAGTTTTCAAAGACCTTGTCATATGTTGCTGATTTCTGTCTGTCAGCACTATATATTATATCAAAACGACTTATGTTTGTCAAGATAAATTTTGAATATTTATTTCGACCAATTATATCCTTTTGATACCCGCTGTAAAAAACAGCCTTTAATATTATACTACTTTTGTCGTAAAAAGTCAACGCTTTTTGCTCACAAATTTTCAAATAATATTTTTGGTATTTGATGTTCTTTATAGCAGCGTGAATAATTATACCTAATATATTTATTAAAGTCAAGTCTTTTGTGTTTTGTTGTCTTGGTAACTTATGGCTATTGTCATAAGCTTAGGTATAATTACTAGCGACTCAACTATTATACCATTTTAAAAATATATGTCAAGCATTATTCGCATTATCTTAGTGCCTATTTTTGGCATTAAGCGCTCTCGGGATATTATTTGCAATTTCTATAATTATATGCATTATATTTTAAAGATGATAATTATTTTTTTAATAGTTCTAAAGCTGTGAGTGTTTGCAAAACAACTCCATAATATAACGAATCATGATCTACATCAAAGTTTCCGTTATGACCTGGGGCTGTAATCCCTTTTTCTTTATTAGCAATCCCAAGGTTCCAAAAACAACTAGGACGAGCCTTCGCAAAATAAGCGAAGTCTTCTACTCCAAGTGAAGGATAAACCTTATCATGAACATTATCTTTTCCTAAGAAGCCTTCAGCTAAGCCTTTAAATAGGGTTACAACTTCATCATTATTAATTAGAGGGATGTATCCCGGTCTAATAGCAACTTCAGCACTACCACCATATGCACGGGCTATATTAGTTACTAAGTCATTTACTCTTTTACTAATATGTGCTGTTACTTCTTCACTAAGGGTTCGAATCGTACCGTTCATTACAACTTCTTCTGCCACCGCATTTGATACCGTTCCCCCTTGGATCTTTCCAATGGTGATTACTGCTGGATCAAAAGCTGATAAATTACGAGAAACGATGGTTTGGAGTCCATCTATGATTTTACTAGCTATTATAATTGCATCGACCCCAGTCTCTGGGTGAGCTGCGTGACAGCCTTTACCTTTGACCTTTATTTGAAGGCCGCTACTCATTGCTTGCATGACTCCATATTTATATAGGACATGACCTGTCTCAATACTATTGTCAACGTGAAGTCCAATTATATAATCAACATGCGGGTTTTCCAAACAACCTTCCTCAATCATTCTTTTGGCACCACCAAAAGATTCTTCAGCCGGTTGAAAGAAGAGTTTAATAGTCCCATTAAAAAAAGGGCGCATCTTACAAAAGACGTTTGCTGCCCCTAAAAGAATGGCTGTATGAGCATCATGGCCACATGCATGCATCTTTCCTGGAACTTTCGATTTATATTCAACTTCATTTAATTCATCAATCGGTAAGGCATCAATATCTGCCCTTAGTCCAACACAAAGGCCTTCACTACTTCCATAAATAATGCCAACCACACCTGTGTCGGCACTTTTACGGATTTCATCAACACCAATTTTAGCTAAGTAGTCAATAATGAGGGCTTGAGTTTGAAACTCTTCGCCCCCAAGTTCTGGATTCATATGGATTGTCTTTCTAAGGTTTTTTATTTCTTCCTCAATTGATTTAGCATGATTTTTAATCATTTCTAATAGCATATAATCACCATTAGATTATATTACTTTTGATAAATAATATAACCATCCCTTATAGTCATTTGTACATTAACATCTTGATCGACAACTACAAGATTAGCTCGTTTGCCGATGTTGATACTTCCAACCTCATGATCAATCCCTAAATAACGGGCCGGATTAAGTGATGCAAGATCAACCGCTTTGGTAAAATCAATTCCTAAGAATTTTTTAGAATTAGCCACCGCATTATTCATCTTAAGAACACTGCCAGCCAATACTCCTGTTTCAAGGCGAGCTTGACCGTCTTTTACAAAGACTGGTTGGCCACCTAATTCATATTCTCCATCTGGCATATGCTTAGCACGCATTGCATCACTTACTAAGATCATTTTACCTTCTGGTTTAACTTTATATAAGATTCTAAGTGCTGGTGGAGATACGTGAATACCATCGCTTATTGCCTCTGTGGTTAACTCATCAAATAAGAACGCTGCACCAACAGTTCCCACTTCACGGTGGTGTAATGGTTTCATCGCATTATAAGTGTGGGTTATACCAGTAGCACCAGCTTCAACCGCTTTTTTAACATCATCATAGGTCGCATTGGTATGACCAAGGGACGCCACAATCTTGTTTTCTGCTAAATAGTTGATTAACTCTTCGGCCCCTTCTTCTGGAGCAAGAGTCACTAATCTAATGGTGTCACCACTAGCTTCTTGATATTTTTTAAAAGTTGCAACTGATGGTTCAGCAATATATTCATAAGGTTGGGCCCCTATGAATTGCTTTGAAATAAACGGTCCTTCTAAGTGCACACCGTAAACTTCAGCACCAGTGCGAAGATTTAACTCTTTATATTTCTTGACGTTTTCTAACGCTTTTATAATGTTTTCTGGACTTTGAGTCATCGTGGTTGCTAGGATTTGGGTAACCCCTTCCTTAGCAATAGTTCTTGTAATATTTTCAAGTGCTTCAATAGTTCCATCCATCGTATCACTATTATTAGCACCGTGAACGTGAACATCGATAAAACCAGGAACTACAATAAGATTTTCATCAAGTTCTATTAAATCTTCATGATCACCGTCAAAGGAGATAATTTTGCCATCTTCAACTACTAAAGATGTTTTAATAATCCCTTGACCTTCAACATAAACATTTGCATTTTTAAAACCTTTCATACTTTCACCTCTTCATTTTACAAAAAGTTTGTAAAATCAATATCTTCTATTTTTACATCAGTGACAGTGTTATCAGCCAATTTCTTTAATTCAACAATTCCTTCATCAACTTTCTTACCAAAGATAATTCGGTAAGGTATTCCCATTAAATCAGCATCACTAAATTTAACTCCCGCTCGTTCATCACGGTCATCAAATAAAACTTCAATATTTTTTGTAAGCATTTTTTGATAAAGAGCTCGTGCTTGATTATCAATTTCTGTTCCTTCTTTTCCAAGGGAAATGATATGAACTTTAAATGGCGCTACTGTTTCCGGCCAAAATACTTTTTGATCATCATTGTGTTGTTCTAAGATTGCCATTAGTAAACGGCTAACTCCAATACCATAACAACCCATGATAATTGATTTTTTGCTTTGGTCTTTATCGAAAAACTCTGCCTTCATCGCATCAGAATATTTAGTGCCTAGTTTGAAGATGTGACCAACTTCAATACCTTTAGCGTGTTTAATAGTACCTTTACCGTCAGGTGAAGGTTCACCTTCTGATAAATTGTACACCTCGATGTTTGCTGCAAATTCACTTTGATCACTGTAAACAATGGTATCTTCACCAATGTCACATAAAACCACAAACTCTTCACTAGCAGAGCCACCTATTTGGCCACTATCAGCTTGCACGATGCGGTAATTTAATCCTAAACGATCAAAGATGTTACAGTATGCCTTTCTAACCTTTAAGTACCATTCATCCAAATCTTCCGTATTAGCATGGAAAGTATATAAATCTTTCATAATAAATTCACGACCTCTCATTAAACCAAAACGAGGACGGAACTCATCACGATATTTAGTTTGGATTTGATATAAAGCCAGAGGCAATTTCTTATAACTATTAATGTATTCTCTAACTAAAGTGGTAATAACTTCTTCATGAGTTGGGCCTAAACAAAACTCACGGTCATGTCGGTCATTGAGACGCATTAATTCTTTTCCATAAACATCCCAACGGCCACTTTCAACCCACATATCTTTTGGTTGTAAGGCTGGCATTAACAATTCGCTACAACCAATCTTATTTAATTCTTCTCTAATAATATTTTCTATTTTTTGAATGATTCGATATGCTAGTGGTAAGTATGAATAAATACCAGCAGCATTTTGTCTTATATAGCCACCACGAAGGAGTAACTTATGACTAGTTACTTCCGCTTCTTTTGGTGTTTCTCTAAGTGTTGGTACGAATAATAAACTTTGTAACATATTTTTCTCCTTTATTTCAACCCAATTAATCTTAAAATGTCATTCCAAGCAACAATTACGAATAGTCCCATCAATAGAATAAATCCAATCATATGGACAAAATTTTCAACGCGAGCACTTGGTTTCTTTCTAGTTACCGCTTCATAGCCTAAGAAAATCAAACGACCACCATCAAGGGCTGGTAACGGTAATAGATTCAAAAAGCCCACATTGACACTGAGAATTGCTGCCCAGTTAATTAAAGTGATTAGTCCTTGGGTGGCATATTGACGTGTAATATCAAAGATACCGATCGGACCACTTAAATCACCAATTCCTACTTGATCGTTAGAAAATATTAATTTTAATGAATTGATGATTAACATAAAGGCACTGCCAGTGCGTTTTAAAGTATCAGGAATCCATTTACTGATATTAAAGGTGTATTGAGGACTAATACCAATTTTCACATCAACTGGTTCTAAGTCTTGATATTCCAATATTTCTTTATTCCAAGTTTGATCAATTTCAATGGTCTTTACTTCTCCCTCTCTTTTTACTTCTAAAGTAAGACCCAATCCATTAGTGTTAGTATTGAAGTAATCAACTAGTTGTTGCCAAGAAGCAACTTCAATCCCGTTAATCTTTAAGATTTCATCACCAATTTTAACTCCTGCTTTATCAGCATGACTATCTTTAAAGAGGTTTCCTACAATGATTTTATCTAATGTTTTATAATCTGAGACGATGCCCACTGAATAAAAGTGGATTTCGGGATTAATAAGATAAGATATCCTTTCTCCATTTCGTTCTACAATAATCTCAATAGTAGATTTATAGTTTTTAGAAAGAGGATTTAAGACCGTACTGATATCTTCCCAGCGACTTACTGGTCGGTTATCAATAGCTACAATCTTATCATAATCTTTAAGCTTTTCATAAACTGGTGCGTTTGGAGTTATTTTATCAACTTCAGTGGAATCGTAATTTGGTGTTCCAATTACCGCACTAACGATTAAAAACAATACAATAGCCAACGCAAAGTTCATCAATGGTCCCGCTACAATACTCTTAAAACGAGCCCATAATGGTTTATTGTTAAAGTTACGATCGTATGGCGCAATTTGATAGCGTTGCTTTTGATTATAGATGACTATCGCATCGCGAGCTACTGTCGTCTTTATTTCGTTTCCTTCTTCATCACGGTATCTAATAAAAAGCTCATCATCTTTAGCTTCTTTAGTACCATACAAGTCATAATTAATAATAGATACTTTTGGTAAGTTTTCAAACTCTTTTAAATCAGGGTCTAAAACAATTCGAACTATTTTTTTATTTTCAATATCAATCCGTACTTCGGTTTTACCTTTTAAATGATCAGCTTCTAGTTCTTCACCGGCCATTGACACAAAACCGCCAATGGGGATAGCACGAATCGAATAATTCGTTTCTCCTTTTTTGGTTTGCCAAATTACCGGACCCATTCCTAGCGAAAACTCATGACATAAAATGCCGGCTCGTTTTGCGAAAAAGAAATGACCTGCTTCATGGACTAAAATGATTAGCCCCAGGATGAAGATAAAAGCGATCGCTCCAATTAAATAAGTCATTAACATCACCTATTAAACTTTCTATTGATTTTTTCTTTTATTTGGATATCAGTATTCAAAATATCATCAAGATTTGGATTATATATACTTGGAACTTGATTAAGTTCTTCCAAGATAATTTCTTCAATCTTTGAAAAAGCAATCTTCCCATTAAGGAATAAATTGACTGCTGCTTCATTGCTGGCGTTTAATACCGCTGGGTAAAGTCCACCTTTATTAACTGCTTCTTTAGCAATTTTCACTAAAGGGAAACGTTCATCATCTAACTTTTCAAACTCTAGCGTTCCCACTTCTTCTAAAACTAATGGTTTAACTAAAGAAAGAGTTTCATGGTGCGGATAAGACAAAGCAAATTGAATTGGTAGTCTCATATCACTTACCCCAAGTTGGGCTAAGATGCTATGATCCTTAAATTCAACCATCGAGTGAACAATACTTTGAGGATGGATTATGACGTCAATTTGGTCTAAATCCATATCAAACAAGTATTTAGCCTCTATGACTTCAAAGCCCTTGTTCATCATCGTTGCACTGTCAATAGTTATTTTTGCTCCCATCTTCCAATTCGGATGATTTAGGGCATCATTTACGGTAACGTTTTTCAAGTCTTCTCTTTTATTTTTTCTAAAAGGACCACCGCTTGCGGTGAGGATGAGGCGTTTTACATCTTCTTTATTTTTACCTAAAAGAATTTGAAAGATGGCTGAATGTTCACTATCAATTGGGATAAGTGATACATCGTGTTTTTTTGCTAGACTACTGATGATGTCTCCTGCCATCACTAAGGTTTCTTTATTAGCAAGCAGGATTTTTCGTCCTGCTTCAATTGCCTTAACGGTTGGGAGTAATCCCACTGATCCTACTAAACTATTTATGACTAATGGATTTTCTGCCTCAAAGGTTGCTGCTTTGATGATACCTTCATTTCCATAGCCAACTTCTATTTCTGGATACTTTGCTTTCAACAAGTTTGCTATTTCTTTACTTTTGGCACTGACAAAGGTCGGGTTAAACTTTTCTATGATCTTTTTTGCAGATTCGACATTTTCACCAAAAGCAATGCTTATTAATTTATATTCTAATGGTTTTTGTTCCATTACTTCAAGGACTTGCTGGCCAATGGAACCAGTTGCCCCTAATAAACAGACGTTTTTCATAGGAGTGCCTGCACCATTTCAATTACGGAGTGAACAACGTAAAAAGTCGCCCCCGCAAAAATCAAACTATCAAAGCGGTCCATTACTCCACCATGACCAGGAAAGAGTTGACCGAAGTCTTTTATTTCATAAGCACGTTTAATTTTAGATGCGACTAAATCGCCAATTTGAACAACAATTGTTAAAATAAAGGTGCTCAAAATAACTAAGATCGTTCTAGTTGGTCCGTCTAAATCACCAAATAAGGCAACATCGGCCAATAAGACATAAAGAGTCGGAATAATGGTTCCAAAGAACGTTCCACCAATTGAACCTTCGATTGATTTTTTAGGGCTAATCGTAGGAGCAAGTTTTCTCTTACCCATGGTAATCCCGACAAAAAAAGCAAAGGTATCAGTCATCGTAACCGTAAGTAAAATATAAATAAACTTCTTTAATCCATCATCTAAAAAGCGATTACTGGTAGCAAGCGCGATCATAATCCCACCATAAAAGACCGCAAATAGTAAATACAAACTATTATCGGCTAATCTCTTATGTTTAATAACCGGGATACTAGTAATGATTAAAAAGGTCAATACTAAATATGGTACCAATAAGTTATATTCAGTTATGGTGCTAAAATAGACAGCAAAGACACCCAAAACAGAAAGAATTGGAACCGTATATCGATAGCGAAAAAGATCACTATCTTTGATACTAAACATTCTAATAAGTTCAAAGGTACCAACATAAGCTAGTGCTGATACTAATAAGACCATATAAATCTTTCCAATAAACATTATCGGTAAGAAAATGGCAAGCATGATGGCTGCAGTTATTACTCTTTTTTTCATTTTGTCAAACCTCCAAAACGTCGTTGTCGTAATTGATATTCTTCTAGTGCTTTATAATATTCTTTTTTATTAAAGTCAGGCCATAAGACCTTAGTGAAATACATTTCAGCATATGATAATTGCCATAATAAGAAATTACTTACTCTAATTTCACCACTGGTTCTAATCATCAAATCAACCGGTGGCAATCCTTTAGTATATAAGTTTTCTTCCACTGTTTGTTCATTAATATCATTAATGTCAATTTCATTAGTCTTTACTTTTTCACTGATTTTTTTTACCATTTGGACTAATTCTTGATGTGAACCATAATTTAATGCAATAACAAAAGTCATCTTATTATAGTCTTTAGTCAAATCCATGTAGTAATACTTTTTTTCCCGTAAATAGTCAGGAATTCGATCATCCTCCCCGATTACAATTACTCTTATTTCTTTACTTATTATATCACTTTCATGCTTTTTTAAAAAGTTTGTTGCCTCTGTCATCAAGTAATCAACTTCCGCTTGAGGTCGCTTCCAATTTTCCACACTAAAAGCATAAACCGTTAATACTTTAACTCCTACTTCCAGCGACGCCATCAATATTTCATATAAACGATCAGCACCTTTTCGGTGTCCCATATTACGTTTCAAACCGCGTTTTTCGGCCCAACGGCCATTTCCATCCATGATAACAGCAACATGATTTGGTATATTATTAAAGTTTTTAAGTTTTCTTTTCTTCATAATATCACCTATTACTAATATTATACTACATTTTACCTTTAGAATTAAAGACCATGATAAAAATAAATTACCTAAAAAAGAAAAAGGTGCAATCGCACCTAAATTGTCATAATTGCTTGTTCTTTTTCTTTTAAGACTTCATCAATTACTTGAATATGCTTATCAGTTGCTTTTTGAACAGTGTCAGTGTGTTTCTTTAATTCGTCTTCACTGATTAAACTATCTTTTTCTAGTTTCTTTAATTGATCTATTAGATCACGTCTAATATTACGAATCGCCACTTTTCCATCTTCAGCTAACTTTTTCGCTTGTTTTACCAGTTCTTTTCTGGTGCTTTCAGTTAGTGGTGGAATTGGAATGCGAATTACTGTTCCATCATTAATTGGGTTAAATCCAAGATTGGCAGTTTGGATTGCCTTTTCGATATTAGTGAAAGCAGTACGGTCATACGGTTTAACAACGATGGTTTGAGCATCTTGTGCTGCAACACTGGCAATTTGACTAAGTGGTGTTAAAGTACCATAATAGTCAACCATCACTGGGTTAAGGATTGACGGATTAGCTTGTCCGGTACGAATTTTTGCAAATTCTTTTTTCAAAACCTCAATTGACTTCTTCATTTTTTCTTCGCCTTGATTAATTACTGAATTAGGCATCAATACTCCTCCTTTACATTTCCTCTAAATTTTTAATTTGTGATTAAGGTGCCAATTGAATAGTCTTCAATGGCTCTTTTTATATTACCTGGAATCGTCATGTCGAAAACCAATATGTCAATATTGTTTTCACTGCAAAGGGTTGCAGCGGTCAGGTCCATCACATGTAATTTTTTAGTTAGCATTTCCGCATATGTCAAGCGGGTATAACGAACGGCACCATTTTCGGTCTTTGGATCGCGATCATAGACGCCATCAATACCATTTTTGGCCATTAAGATTAAATCTGCTCCTACTTCTGCAGCTCTTAGTGCAGCAGTGGTATCAGTTGAGAAGAATGGATTTCCAGTTCCTCCTCCAAAAATAACGATAAATCCTTTATCTAAGTGCGACATTGCTTTTCTCCGAATATATGGTTCAGCTACACTTGGAATCGATAATGATGTCATCGTTCTAGTTTCACAGCCCAATGATTCTAAAGCATTTTGTAAAGCTAAGGCATTTAAAATGGTTCCAAGCATCCCCATATAATCGGCACTAGCTCGTTCCATTCCACATTCAACCGCATCACGACCACGCCAGATATTGCCGGCACCGACGATAATGGCTAGTTGAACGCCCGTGTCATGTAATTCTTTAATTTCTTCAGCAATCTTGCGTACACTTATTGGTGAGATCCCGACACCCGTACCTCCCGAAAGTGCTTCTCCGCTCAATTTTAATACTACCCTTTTCATATGCTACTAACCTCCTATAAAACAAGGCACAATAAAAAGGATTGTGCCTAATAATCAACAATTATTTAAACTCTTCTAATTGAGCAGCAACTTCTGCCGCAAAATCATTTGCACGTTTTTCCATACCTTCGCCAACTTCAAAGCGTACGAAAGTAACGATATCACTGCCATTATTTTTTAATTCTTGACCAACAGTAATGTCAGAGTTTTTAACGTAAATTTGGTCAACTAGACAAATGTCTTTCTTGAATTTATTAATACGACCTTCAACCATTTTAACAATGATGTTTTCTGGTTTTGGTTTAGCTGCTTCAGCATTTTCGTTTAATGCTTCTTGAGTTAATATAGTACGTTCATGTTCTAAAACGTCTTGTGGAATTTGATCTTCTCGCATATAACGAGGGTTCATAGCTGCAATGTGCATACAAATGTCTTCAGCAAGAACAGCGTCTTCGCCTTTAAGGACGTTAAGAACAGCAATTCTTCCACCCATGTGCTTATAAACACCAAAAACTTCATCGTCTTGTTTAGTTACTCTAACAACACGACGTAAGCTTATTTTTTCACCAATTTTTGCTGTTAAGGCTACTAAAGCATCAGAAACAGTTTCGTTACCGATTTTTGCTTCTAGTGCATCTTCAATAGTATTAGCATGGCTATCAATTAATGCTTGGCCAATATTATTTAATAATTCAACAAATTGATCGTTTTTAGCAACAAAGTCAGTTTCAGAGTTGACTTCGTAAATATATGCTTCGTTACCATAAGTAACTACATTACATAATCCTTCCGCAGCAATACGATCAGCTTTTTTAGCTGCTTTTGAAATTCCTCTTTCTCGGAGCCAGTCAATTGCTTTTTCAATATCGCCATTAGTTTCAGTAAGGGCTTTTTTGCAATCCATCATTCCAGCACCAGTTTTGTCTCTTAGTTCTTTAACTAGTGAAGCAGTAATCATTTATATTCCTCCTTAAAATTTATTCAGCCTATTATTCGGCTTTAGCATCAGTTTGTTCTTCAACTTCAGCTTTAGTTTCTTCGACTGTTTTTTCTTCTACTGGAGCGTCTGCTTCAGTTTCTTTTTTAGTTGTTTTTCTTGTACGTTTAGTTGTTTTCTTTTCTTCAGTAGCTTCGACTGTTTCTTCAACAGCTTCAGTTACTTCTACATCTTCTGCTTTTTTAGTTCTGCGTTTTGGTTTTTCAGTTGCTTCTGCTTCTTCAACTACTTCTTCAGTTTGAGGACGACGTCTAGCAGGTTGACGACGTTCTCTCCTAGGAGCTTCTTGACGCTCTTCTCTTGGTTCTTCTACTAAAACATAAGGTTCAACTGCACCACCGTTACCTTCGATAACAGCGTTTGCCATAATGCCAACGATTAAACGAACAGCACGAACGCCATCATCATTAGCTGGGATAACATAATCAACTTCATCTGGGTCACAGTTAGTGTCAACGATTGCGAATACAGGGATGCCTAATTTACGAGCTTCTAATACTGCATTGCGTTCTGTTTTAGGGTCAACCACGAAAAGTGCTCCCGGTAAGTTTTGCATATCTTTAATTCCACCAAGGAATGTTTCTAATTTTGCTAATTCTTTCTTAAGTTCAATAACTTCTTTTTTAGGTAATACATCAAAAGTACCATCTTCAGCCATTTGTTCAATACGATGTAATTTAGCGATTGAACGACGAACGGTCTTGAAGTTAGTCATTGTTCCACCAAGCCAACGTTTGTCAACAAAGAATTGTTCACAGCGAAGAGCTTCTTCACGAATGATTTCTTGAATTTGTTTTCTTGTTCCAACAAATAATACTTTATTATTGTTTCGAACGATGTCACGTAAAGCGGCGTATGATTCTTCGATCTTTTCCATTGTTTTTTGTAAATCGATGATATAAACACCATTACGTTCTCCATAAATATACTCTTTCATTTTAGGGTTCCAACGGCGAGTATGATGACCGAAGTGAACTCCAGCTTCTAATAATTGTTTCATAGAAACTACAGACATGTTTTTAATTCCTCCTATTTTTATTTTGTTATGGCCTCCAGAAGTCTCATCGTATCCCGCCACTATAAGCACACGACGATTTACTCAACTCCTGTGTGTATTTTTTGCCTTTACTATTATAACACAATCAAGTTTTATCTTCAACCATTTGAACTATTTTTTTTAAAAGGTAGTGCAAATGGTCAAAAATTTACATATTTTTTATTATTTTAGTTAATGATATTTTCCTATCTTTTATAGATCAAAGTAGCAAAACTAAGGTCTTCATCGACCGCTTCAACGTCCACTATTTCAAATCCTAACTTCTCATAGAAATGAATATTTAGCGTTTCTTGATAAATGGTATCAACCACCCAAACCTTGATCTCCTGATGTATGTCTAGGACATATTTCAGTGCTTCTTCGCCAAGATGTTGTGCTTGATAATCAGGTAATAGATAAAACTGAGCGATTTTCATCATGTCATCACGATCTAATAGAAAGCCAAAAACACCACCAATAATCTGATCATCTTTAATTATTTTATAGTATTTCCCTAAATGGTAATTTATATTAAATTTAATTCTATCAAAAGTCATATCATAAGGGTTATCTTCAAAATGACCATATTTCTCAATATATTCATAAAAAGCAGCCTTTTGAACCTCCCATAAACGTTCAGCATCTTCAAGAGTTGCTAATTCAATTTTCATAACTTTTCCTCCTTATTAGTACTTCCAAAGCCACCTATTCTTTTAGCACCATAGGTAAAATTATCATCATCAACTAATAAAAACTTTTGGAATACTCCTTGAGCAAAGGCATCGCCTTTTTTGATTTCCCAAATTTGATTACCAAAATTGGTTAGACCTATCATAATATGCCCATCATTTTGATCATTATTATAATAATCTTGATCGATGATTCCTACTTGATTTTTTAGACCTATTCCATACTTTATTCCGGCCCCACTCCTGATATAGATAGCCAAAAATTCTTCTTTTTGCATATAAGCTTTAACACCAGTAGGAATAATGATACTCTCACCTGGGGCTAATCTAAAGTCAAATAAACTATAAAAATCATAACCGGCACTATGGCTGGTAGCTCTTTTCGGTAAGGGAAATTCTTGATATGACTGCTCTAAAAAGTCAACTTTTCCAAAGAAAGTTTTGACAAACTCCTGGTAATTAACTTTTTCAAATCCACGATAACGCATTTTATTCCTTCTTCCTAGCACGAGGGTGGTGTTCCATATAAGCTGCTTTTAATTGTTCCCTCGATACATGAGTATATATTTGGGTGCTTGATAGATGAACATGTCCCAACATCTCTTGGACACTTCTTAAATCTGCCCCTCCATCTAATAGATGAGTAGCAAAGGTGTGTCTTAACATATGGGGACTAATCTTAAAATTTTCACTAGTCTTTTCTATTATATTGTTTAGTATTACCCGCACCCCTCTAGTTGTGAGGTCACCACCACGGTGATTTAAAAACAATTTATCGCTTACTTCAGTTTCATTTTTTAAGGCAAGGGTTGGCCGAGATAGCGCCAAATAATTATGAATTGCTTTAATTGTTACTTTGTTTAAAGGCACATATCGATTCTTATGACCTTTACCAAAGACTAGTACCAATTCATTCCCGAAGTCAATATCCTTTACCTTAAGGTTACATAGTTCACTTACCCTCAACCCCGATCCATAAAGCATTTCCAAAATGGCTCGGTCTCTAATCCCTAAGACACTATTATTGTCAATCACTTCAAACAGTTGTTCCATTTCTTTGGGATAGAAAAATTTCGGTAAGGTCTTATTAGCCTTAGGAACTTCTAAGTCCAAAAAGATATTAGTTTCTACTTTATCCATCTTTAATAAATACTTATAAAAGGTCCTTAAACTAGAAATCTTACGGGCAATCGTCTTTTTAGAATATTTTAAACCTGTCAAATATGCTAGATAGTAACGAGCAATATTCGGTTTTCGAACTGACAACAAGGTTCCCAATTGTTCAGATGATAAGAAGTCTTGATAATCATTTATATCTTTGAGGTAATTCGTGACCGTATATGGTGAATAGTTTCTTTCCACTAATAAATAGTTTTCAAAATCAGATATTAACTCCTGATTATTCACCAAGCATCACCTTTAGTTTTTCAATATTTTCAAATGCTCGTTCTTGATAGAGGCGTTTACGGTCTCGTTTCCGATGAGGAAAGTTCAAGCTTTCCACAATTCCATAATTTATATTCATTGGTTGAAAGTTATTAGGGTCAGCTTTGGCGACATAGGTTGCGAGCGCCCCAAGCGTTGTGGTTGCATCAAGTGGTAATAATGGCTTATCGTTTAAATATTGGATCATATTAAGCGCTGCGATTAAACCACTTCCGGTTGATTCCACATAACCTTCAACACCAGTAATCTGCCCCGCAAAAAACAAATCGGCCCTCTTTTTGGTTTGGTAACCGACATTAAGTAGTCTAGGGGAACATATATAAGTATTTTTATGCATCACTCCATAGCGAACAATTTCTGCTTGTTCCAGTCCTGGAATAAGTGACAACAACTTCTTTTGTTCGCCCCACTTTAAATGAGTTTGAAAACCAACTAAATTATACATTGTATGGGCCAGGTTGTCTTGTCGAAGTTGCACTACCGCATACGGTAAAATTCCTGTCTCTGGATGCTCCAGTCCCACTGGTTTCATTGGACCAAAGAGTAGGGTTTCTCTACCTCTTCTGGCCATTTCCTCAATTGGCATGCAGCCTTCAAAGACTTTAAGTTCAAAATCATACGGCGTATGACATTCCGCACTTATTAAAAAATCATAGAAGCGATCAAACTCTTCTTTAGTCATTGGGCAATTCAAATAAGCTGCCTCACCTTTATCATAACGTGATTTTAAGTATACTTTACTAAAATCAATCGATTCTTCTAAAACAATCGGAGCCACTGCGTCAAAGAAGTATAGGTATTCACTTTCACCAAGAAAATCCTTGATATCATCAAGGAGAGCCGAACTAGTTAACGGACCGGTTGCGATAATGGTTGGACCATCCGGTATCTTAGTCACTTCATCGCGGATAACTTTAATGTTTTCATTATTCTGTAATTCCCGAGTGATGTACTCAGCAAACGCCTGACGATCAACCGCCAGTGCTCCACCTGCTTTAACCTGGGTATCAATAGCAGCCTTCATAATAAGCGAATCAAACATCGCCATTTCTGCCTTTAATAGTCCCACTGCATTTTCTAAGCCACTGGCTCTTAGGGAGTTACTACAGACCAATTCAGCAAAGAATCCGGTCTCATGAGCTTCGGTCATTTTCTTTGGTCTCATTTCATAAAGATTTACTTTGTATCCTCTTTTAGCAAGCTGATAACTAGCTTCACTTCCAGCAAGTCCAGCTCCTATTACATTTACAATTCTATTATTCATATTCTTCACCTTTAATGTTATTATATCACAAATATCAAAAACACTTAGCAATTTTTAAAATTTTTCATCTCTCTTATTAAAATAAAGGCACTGAGAATATTAAATATGTTATGATAATATTAGAAAAAAGAAATGGAGGATTATGAAATGATAATTGGAATACCAAAAGAAATTATGCCAGGCGAACGTAGAGTTTCGGCTATCCCGGAAACTGTCAAGAAAATGATCGCCCAAGGAACTACCGTATTCGTTGAAAAAGGAGCTGGCGAAGAAGCATTTTATCCAGACAGCGAATATGTTTCAGCAGGAGCTAAAATTATCGACGATGTTCAAGAACTTTACAAACAAGCAGATGTCATCTTAAAAGTAAAAGAACCTCAATTCAACCATCAAAAGAATATGCATGAAATTGATATGATGTCAGAAGGTCAATATCTTATCACCTTCTTACATCCAGCAGCTCCAGTTAACCATCATATGATTAGAAAGATGGCCGAAAAAGGTATTATTGGATTAACTTTAGATGGTGTTCCGCGCATTAGTCGTGCTCAAAGAATGGATGCTTTATCATCGATGAGTGCTTGCGCTGGTTATAAAGGTATGATCATGGCTTCTAACGAAATTGCGAAATTCATGCCGATGATCGGAAGTGCAGTTGGAATGATTAAACCAGCCACTGTCTTTGTCATTGGTGCGGGTGTTGCTGGACTAAGAGCGATTGCTACTGCGAAGGGTTTAGGCGCAGTTGTTTATGCCACTGATATTCGTCCCGAAGCCAATGAACAAGCTCAATCACTTGGTGCCCGAATTGTCGATTTGGGTATTCCTGAAGGGGTTGCTGTGAGCGAGGACAGAAAACATGCTAACAATTTACCAAAAGAATGGCTAGAAAAAGAACGCGAAGCTATTAAAGATATCGTATCAAAATCAGATATCGTCTTCTGTTCGGCCCTTGTTCCTGGAAGACTTGCGCCAATCTTGATTACCGAAGAAATGGTTAAATCAATGCAACCAGGTAGTTGTATTGTTGACGTTTCAATAGACCAAGGTGGAAACTGTGAACTTACTGTTCCAGGTGAAAAGATAGTTAAACACGGGGTTATCATTGAGGGTATTAAAAACATCCCGGGATTACTTCCAACCAGTTCTACTTGGATGTTTGCGCATAACATTTATAATCTTTTAGAATACTTAACGGTTGATGGAAAAATCAAACTTGATTTAAATGATGAGATAACTTCAAGTATTCTTGTCACCTATGAAGGCAAAGTGGTTCATACTGGAGCTTTAGAAGCTATGGACCTCATTGGCACTTAAGAGGAGGATGTTAATGAATACTTTTCAATTCATCCTACTAATTATCTTAATTGTATCGTCCATTGCGGGATATTTTCTAATAAGCAATGTGCCAAGTTTACTTCATACACCGTTAATGTCAGGAATGAATGCCTTATCAGGTATTACCATTCTCGGTGCCTTAATAGCAACTGCTGAAGCCATCAATAATGGCAACAAGGTATTAGGCTATATCTTTGGAAGTATTTCTATAATACTTGCTATGATTAATGTGGTAGGTGGCTTTTCTGTCACCGACCGAATGCTTAAAATGTTTACTAAGAAAGGAGATAAATAGTTATGACTTATCTGCTTTCTAGTTTTATCCCGGTATGGGCATATTACATTATCACTAGTTTGCTTGGAGTTATGGTCTTATTTGGAATCTACTTGATGAGTAAAGTAGAGAAAGCTGAACTAGGAAACAAAATGAGTGCTTTAGCCCTTGCGCTTGGAATTATTATTACTTTAATTTATTATGAAATTTTACCATTTTGGATTCTATATCTAAGTATGGCTATTGGTACCATTCTTGGATTAATGCTAGCCAAAAAAGTAAAAATGACCGAAATGCCTGAACTAGTTGGACTACTCAACGGTCTAGGAGGAGCCGCTTCTGCAATTGTCGCCGCCATGGCGATGGGTGGTATCGGAAGTGAAACCGATCCATTCAGTAAAACTACTGCCATCATTGCTTTAATCGTTGGGGTTGTCACCTTCTTTGGTAGCCTCGTGGCAGCTGGAAAACTGCATAAAGTAATTAACCAAAAACCAATAGTTTTACCAAACCATCAACTTATCACTACTTCATTGTTAATAATACTTATCATTTTAGTTGTCATCTTTGGAATATTTGGTAATGATGTGCTCTTCATGGTAATAATCACGACAATTGTTGCTGGATTGTTTGGTATCCTCTTTACTATTAGAGTTGGTGGTGCTGATATGCCAATTACCATCTCCCTACTTAATAGTTTAAGTGGGGTTGCGGCAGCGATTGCTGGTCTTGCGATTAGTGATATTTTACTAGTTGCTATTGGAGGAATTGTTGGTGCATCAGGTCTCATCCTCACTCAAATAATGTGTCGTGCCATCAACCACCGTTTAATAGATATCTTACTCGGCAAAACCACTACCAAACAAATTGAAACTGAACCAATTGAAGTACCATCATTTGATGATACCCCTGAGAGCATTGTGGAAGATCCAATCGATATCTTAAAGAATGCTAAAAGTGCCATTATTGTTCCAGGGTATGGAATGGCTCTTGCTCAGGCTCAACATTTGGTGAAGAGTTTAAGAGACTGGCTTGCTAAAAATGGTTGTGATGTTAAGTTTGCGGTTCATCCGGTGGCGGGAAGAATGCCAGGACACATGAACGTTTTATTGGCTGAAGCCGGTATTGACTATGAAGAGTTTTATGAAATGGATGATATTAACCCAGAATTTAAAACTACTGATGTTACCATAGTTGTGGGTGCAAATGATGTCCTCAACCCTTCAGCAAGAGATGCCGTTGGTACTCCAATCTACGGCATGCCGATCTTAAATGTTGATGAATGTAAACAAATCTTAATCTTCAACTATGACTTAAAACCTGGTTATGCGGGTGTAGAAAATCCTTTATATCAAAGGAAATCAGGAGTAAACTTAATCCTAGGTAATGCTGCTGATACTTTAGCTGACCTA
>DUOG01000120.1 GCA_012838945.1 Acholeplasmataceae bacterium
GGCCATTTAAACGCCAGTGGCGCAACTATTGATAGTTTTGAAGTTGCCGATAAATTATTGAAAGATTTAGATAAATTAATGATAGGTGAAGAAAATGTTACAAAAAATATTTGATAAAATTAAAGAATATAATCGGATTATTATCCATCGTCATATTCGCCCTGATGGGGATTGTATTGGAAGTCAATTTGGATTAAAGTATATTATTCAAGCGACTTATCCAGAAAAAGAAGTATATGCTGTAGGGCACGATGTTCCTGAATACCTTAGCTATATTGGACAAGGTGATCAAGTAAGTAATGATCTCTATGAAGGAGCATTAGTAATTGTTGTCGATACAGCAACCACTGGTAGAATCTTTGATGAACGTTATAAAAATGGTGATTATTTAATTAAAATTGATCATCATGATGATTCAGAAGATTATGGTGATATTATTTGGGTTGATGTTAAAGCCCCAGCAACTAGTGCTATGATTGCTAAATTTTATTATACTTTCAAAGACCAATTAGTTTTAAGCAAAGAAGCTGCTCGTGCTTTATTTTCTGGAATGGTAACCGATACTGGCCGATTTAAGTACGGTAATCTTACTGGTGATACCTTCCGTTATGCTGGCGAAATGATTGATGCAGAAATTGATATTGATGGTTTATATGCTAATCTCTATGTTAAAGATGCTGCTGTTTATAAACTTCAAGGATATACTTATTCTAATTTTAAGATGACTGATAATGGTGTATCATATATATACATGACTAAAAAGATTATGAAAAAGTATGGAATTGCTCCAGATGAAGCTGCTAATCTTGTTAATACTCTTGATAGTATTAAAGGATCATTAATATGGGTAGCATTTGTTGATCAACCAGATAATTCAATACGAGTTCGTCTCCGTTCGCGTTTTGTGCCAATAAACGATATTGGTAGAAAGTATAATGGTGGTGGACATCTAAGAGCTGCTGGTGCTACTTTATATCATAAGAGTGAAATCAAGAGTATCTTAAAAGATCTTGATCAACGAATTAAAGCGTTCAAAGATGAAAACAAAGGAGTCCAATAGATGAAGGTATTGGTCGTAAATGATGATGGAATTGAGTCAATTGGACTAAAATTGCTAGTTGAAAAATTAATTCCTTATGCTGAAGAAATAATGGTGGTGGCACCAACTTATGAACAGTCTGCTCAAAGTCATTCATTAACTGTTCGAAGAGGTATAAAACTAACCAATCATGAACCATTACTAGATAGAATCAAAACCTACTCAATCGATGGTTCCCCAGCAGATTGTGTCAAGTTTGCTTACAACCATTTAAAATATGATTTTGATATTGTATTTTCCGGCGTCAATAATGGACTTAATCTAGGTGATGATATCATATATTCTGGAACCGTAGCCGGAGCAAGTGAGGCAGCCTTTATGCACCGTAAAGGAATAGCTTTTTCAAGTCCTAAAAATGATTTTAGTGGTTTTGTTAAATACTTTGATCAAATAATGGACTACTTATTAAAAAGTAAAGTATATCAAAATAGTTTGGTGTTAAATATCAACATCCCAACGGTTGCGAAGGGAATTAATATTACTCATCAAGGACATCATCCTTACAACACGGAATTCGTTTTAAAAGATGATAATCTATTCTATTCAATTGGGAAATACGATGAAATAGAAAATGATGAAAACAGTGATATCTTCAGTTTTAACGCTGGATATATATCAATTACACCGGTAACGGTTAATCGTACTGATTTGACTAGCTTTAAGGATAACCATGAACTAATCAAGTTTTAAAGCATGAATGGTCTATTTGGACATTCTTACTCATATTTATTATTAGGTGATGGTTATGTTAAAGTTTATAAAATGGATGCTAAAATCTATTTTATTAGGAGTTGTTATTATTTTTGTCTTTAATATAATTGGAGTGTATCTTAACCTGAATATTCCAGTTAATGTTTGGACAATAATCATTGTTGGAATCTTAAAGGTTCCCGGCTTAATAATGTTGCTAATCTTATCAATTATTTAAATAGGAGAATATGTTATTTCATGAAAAAAGAAGTAATGGTAAACTTTTTAATAGAAGCTACTGATGGTAGTTCGGTAACATTTATGACTCCAGGAACACTGATCGATTATGAAGATCATAAAGAACTAACTTTCATTGAAGAAAATGATGCTAAACTAGAAACGACTGTTTCGATCTATCCGGCTCATTTAGTTATTGAACGCACGGGCGATTTGAAAATGAAAATGGAGTTTAAAATTGGACAAACTACCTATGTTAAGATGAAAACCAATTTTAAGTTTGAATTGACGATGGCTTGTGTGACGCACAGTTTATTGATTGAACCGAACTTGATCGATGTTATTTATCAAACAGATACTGATCGAGAAAATAATATAACTCATCATCTACGAATAAAATTTGAGTAAAAGTAATAATGTTAAAAATTTAAGGTAATATATATATGGAGGAATAATATGGCGACTAAAGAAAGTGATTTTTCACTAATAGAGATTGCTTATAAATTGTTAAGTAAGAAAAGAAAACCACAATTATTAGACGACATTATAAAAGATGTAATGTCAACCAAGGGCTATAATGTTAAAGAAGCCAAAGAAATCGCTCCTCAATTCATATTAGATTTCCAAACATGTGGAGACTTTATTTATTGTGGAGACGGAAGATGGGACTTGAAAGAACGTCAACCGACATCAGTACTTGATAAAGACGGTAGCGATTATGATTATGAAGACGATGAAGATGTTAAGAAAAACGAACTTAAAGAAGATGACTTCATCAGAATTCATAAAGATCTTGACGTTATTGATGATGAGGATGAAGAAGATCAACTTGGAGATGAAGAAACTGAAGAAGATGATTTAGCTGCTGAATTTGAAACTTTAGAAGATGATGAAGATGATCTAGACTTTGACGATGATGAAGATGAAGACCTAGATTTGGATGATGAAGAAGACCCTCTGGAACACTTAATATTTGATGAAGACGAAGATGAGGAAGAAGAGGAAGAATAAAACTTTATAAAAATCGTGGTTAAAAATATTAACATCTGATATAATTTAAAAGAGCCTAAAATAACTCTCGTAGCAGAGTTATTTTTTATTTATGGTGGTATCCATCAATTGATGGTATGGGCTCTCCTTTATAAATTAATAATAAATAGCGAGGAGTGCAAACATGAAACAAAATACTAAATTTATTTTTGTCACTGGTGGAGTTGTTTCCAGTTTAGGTAAAGGAATTGTTGCTTCAAGTTTAGGGCGATTATTAAAGAATCGCGGGTTAAAAGTCTTTATGCAAAAGTTTGACCCATATATTAATTATGACCCGGGTCTAATGTCACCCTATCAACACGGGGAAGTTTATGTTACTGAAGATGGGGCGGAAACTGATTTAGACTTAGGGCATTATGAAAGATTTATTGATGAGTTTTTATCTAAAAATTCTAATATTACAACTGGAAAGATATATAAAAAAGTTATCGATAAAGAACGGAATGGCGAATACAATGGTAAAACGGTACAAGTTATTCCTCATATTACCGACGAAATTAAAGAATATTTAATTAAAGCAGCGGAGTCTTCTGGAGCTGATGTAGTTATTACTGAAATCGGAGGAACAGTGGGTGATATTGAGGGACTACCATTCCTGGAGGCAATTAGACAAGCTCGACGTGATTTTGGTTATCATAATACTTTATATATACACATTACATTGGTACCATTCTTAAAAGCAGCAAATGAGATTAAAACCAAACCTACTCAACATAGTGTTAAAGAACTACGTAGTTTAGGAATTCAACCAGATGTAATTGTTCTTAGAAGCGAAGTATCCGTGCCAAAAGAACAAAAAGAAAAAATAGCATTAATGTGTGACGTTGATAAAGAAGCAGTAATCGAATCAGTTGATCAAAAAATCTTATATGAACTACCTAATAAACTTAAAGAACAACGTCTAGATGATATTGTTTGTGCCCACCTAAAAATAGATACACCAGCAGCTGATATGACTGAGTGGAATAAAATGATTAATCAAATCAAAAAGGCAAAAGATTCAGTTCGAATAGCGATTGTTGGAAAATATGTGGCGTTACAAGATGCCTATATATCAGTTGTAGAGAGTTTGCGTCATGCAGGATATATATATGGAAAGAAAATTGACCTAAAATGGGTTGATGCTGATACTATCACCAAAGATAATTGCGAAGAAATGTTTGGTGATGTGAAAGGGATACTAGTTCCCGGTGGTTTTGGTGAAAGGGGACTTGAAGGAAAAATTCAAGCCGCAACCTACGCCAGAGCTCGAAAAGTGCCTTACTTTGGAATTTGTTTAGGAATGCATATCGCTTTAATAGATATAGCAAGAAACCTCTGTAAATTAGAGGACGCTAACTCTGAAGAAGCTGATAACGAAAGCAAAAATAAAATAATTATTGAATTACCGAAAAAAGAAAGAAAAGATAATTTTGAGAAAAAGTTAAGATTAGGTTCATGTGAGGCAGTTCTTGAAGAAGGATCAAAAGTTTATGAAGCATATCAGGAAAAAGTAATTCTTGAAAGACATCGCCATCGCTTCCATTTTAACAATAAATATCGTAGCCTATTTGAACAAAATGGTGTAGTCTTTTCGGGTAATGATAGAGAGGCCAGTATAGTGGAAACGATGGAACTAAAAAACCATCCATGGTTTGTTGGATGTCAATTCCACCCGGAATTTAAATCTCGTCCAAATCGCCCACATCCGTTATTTAAGGCCTTTATTGAAAGTTGTATTAAATAAAAATGGATTTTATTGTATAAATTTATTGAAGATTGGTAATGTGTGTTATAATGGGTATGAAAAATATTGAAAAAAGATTGGAGTTTAATATGGATGAAATAAAAGTTTTTCGTGATCCGGTCTATGGATATATATCAGTGGAAAGTGAAATTATCTGGGATTTAGTAAACACCCGTGAATTTCAAAGATTACGGAAGATTCATCAATTAGGTGGAGTAGCTTATGTATTTCATACGGCCAACCATACCCGTTTTGACCATAGTTTAGGGACATATCATATTGCCTCTCGATTAGTTAAAGAAATCGAAGGATTAAAAGAATTATTAGAAGAAAGAGGAGTTACCCTTTTTCTTGTGACAAGTTTACTTCATGATATTGGTCACGGTTCATTCTCTCATGCCTTTGAGGAGGCCTTTGATATTAATCATGAAAACTACACCATTAAAGTTATCTTGGGTGATACTGAAGTAAATAAAGTTTTAAGAAAACATGATCCTAACTTACCACAAGATGTTGCTTCTATTATCGCAAAAGAAGGTAGATTCCCTTTACTTGAATCCTTAATATCTAGTCAATTAGATAGTGATCGTTTGGATTATTTAGTAAGAGATACTTACTTTACCGGAGCGACCTATGGACATATTGATACCGATCGAATAATTCGCATTATGAGAGTAATTGATCACTCGGTTGTCTATAAAGCCAGTGGTATTCATGCCATTGAAGATTATTTGATGAGTAGATTTCATATGTACTGGCAAGTATATTTCCATCCAGTCGGACGAAGCTTTGAAGTAATGTTAAATAAATTATATTTAAGAATTAAAGAATTATATAATGAAGGCTTTGTTTTTAGTGGTCTAGTATTAAAGTTAATTGACTTTATGAATAATCCAGATGCTATAAGCAAGTATCTTATTTTAAATGACTATTTGATTATGTCAATGGTTGACGAACTTGCTGAGAAAAACATTGATGATATCTTATATCATCTAGCAAATAGAATCTCCGGAAGAAGACTTTTCAAATATGTAATTAATAATGATGTTGAACATATATATGCACAATTTGAACAAGAACTAAAAAACAAAGGGTATAATCCAAATTATTACCTTCATGTCGATAATGTAAAGCAAATTGTTTATAATAATAAATATTCGATTGAAAAGGCCGACAGCATTCGAATTTTAACCGAGAACGGTGAAATTGTACCAATTCATGAATATTCTGAAATTGTCAAAAGTCTCGTATATGCGGCTGGGAAATCGGAAATTAGACTGTTTTATGATAAAGAACTAGTTGACCCTAGCAAGGAAGGTAATTAATGCGTCCCTCTGATATTAATAAATTGTTAGAAAGATATAACTTAAAGGCCAAAAAACATCTTGGCCAAAACTTTCTCAGTGATCAAAATTATATTAATAAAATCGTTGATTCCGCTTCAATTGATAAAAACACAGCAGTAATTGAAATTGGACCGGGACTTGGTTCCCTTACTCAAAAACTAGTAGAAAAAGCTGGTTTTGTGCTCTGTTATGAAATTGATAGCGATATGGCAAACATCATAAAAGATACCATTGAAGCACCAAATCTAGTACTTATTAATCAAGATTTCTTAAGGGCTAATGTATTCGATGATATTAAGGAATATCTAGGTCAATATGAAGAAATTATTTTAGTAGCTAATCTTCCTTATTATATCACCACAGCCATCCTAATAAAGATATTAGAAGATCGTTTACCGATCAAAAAAATGATTGTGATGATGCAAAAAGAAGTAGCTGATCGATTAAGTGGGAATCCAAAGACCAAAGAATATAATTCGTTGAGCGTATTGGTTCAATATTATACCAATGTAAAAAGGTTGTTTGAGGTTGCGCCAGATGCTTTTATACCACGACCAGAGGTTGTAAGCACAGTATTGGAATTAGAAAAAAAGATATCGATTGAGACAAAACCATTAAATGAAGAATTCTTCTTAAAGTTTAATCGACTAATCTTTAGCAGTCGCCGAAAAACGATAAGTAATAATATCGCCAAAGGATTGAATATCGATAAAAAGATAATTGCTGAGACACTTGTAGAAAATGGTTTTCGTGCTGACATAAGAGCGGAAGCCTTATCTGTTGCTGATATTATTAAATTAAGTGATCTTTTTTATCAAATAAAAAAAGAAGACTAATTTTTATTTCTTAATCAAAAAATACTTCATATAATTATAAAGAGGTGTTTTTTGTGTTTGAAATAGGACAAAAAGTTTTTATTAAAGGCGACCGAAACATATATATAATTGATAATATTGTCAATGATGATTATGTCTTGACTGGTTATTCTTATCGTGTGATTAAAAGAACCGTAAAAGATAATATCATCCCTATTGAAGAAAATGATATTATTATCGAAGATCAAAAAAACGAACGTTACAAAAATAAAGTTACATCTTTACCGCGAGGCATTAAAAAAAACAAGATACTTTTTGGGCGCGTCTTACATATTGATGGCGATCAAGAGTACTTGAAAAGATGCTTAAATCTATATAAAGAGTTAGGCATACCAGCGGAAGGTATATATATAAAAGAAAATCAAATGTCTAAATCGATTGGCGAATTAGTTGATACATTAACACCGGACATCATTGTAATAACAGGTCATGACGGCTATAATAAAAAAGGACTAAATGATTTAGATAACTATGAAAATACTAAAAACTTTATTGATGCGATTAGAGTAGTCAGAAGAAAGTTTAACAATAATGAAGTAGTAATAATTGCGGGAGCTTGTGGTTCTCACTTTGAGGCTTTGATTGGCAGCGGGGCTAACTTTGCCTCTAGTCCGAAAAGAGTAAATACTCATACATATGACCCTGCCATAGTCGCAATTAAAGTAGCTTCTACTTCATATAATCGATTAATTGATTTTAATGACATTATAAAATATATTGAAAATGGTCGCGATGCGATCGGTGGGATTGAAACAAACGGTAAAATGCGTCTTATTTTATAAGTTGGTGAAGATATGATAAAAGCATATGCAAAGGTGAATTTGAGGCTTAAAGTAGTTGGAAAAAGGCCTAATGGCTATCATGACTTAGAAATGATAAATATAAGTGTTGATTTATCAGATAGCTTAAGCATTAAAAAGAATAAAAGTGGAGATATTATTATTAGATGTAATAACCCGCTTCTTCCAACTGATGATAATAATATTGTCCATAAAGTAGTAAAATATATCAAAGAAACCTATCAAATATCTGATGGATTTGAAATTATGATTGATAAAAAAATCCCCATTGGTGCTGGCCTGGGTGGGGGAAGTAGTGACGCAGCAGCCATGATTAATTGGTTTAATAATGAATATCGACTGAATCTTTCCGAAGATGCTTTGATTGGACTAGCCCTAAAGTTTGGTGCTGATGTTCCCTACTGTCTATATGGACAACCCGCAATAGTCACCGGGATTGGTGAGGAAATTAACTTCATTAAACTTAATTTACCCAAATATTTATTGCTTATAACCCCACCAATAAATGTGTCTACTAAGGAAATTTTCAATGATTATGATCGTTTAATTTCTAAGGAAAATAGTGATTTAAATTATCGAACTAATATATATAAAAAGCAAAAAAATAATGAATTAATGGAAAATGACTTGATGGAGGTAACCTTTAATAAGCATCCAATCTTGGAAAAAATGAAAAGATTCTTAGAATCATTATCTAAAAGGAAAGTAATGATGAGTGGTAGTGGTCCTAGTTTATTTTGCTTATTTGATAGTTTAAATGAAGCTAATCAAATTAAAGATCAATATCAAGAAAGATACCCAAATCACTATATTAATGTTACCCAAATTATCAATGTTGAAAAATAGTTAAAAAAAGTATGGAGGTTAATATGGAAGTAAAATTTACTCAATTGGTCGGAAAAGAAGATATTTATAATTATAATATGTTCTTTTTCACAAAAAAATCTAAGATGATGTACTTTAGCTATATCGTCGGTTTCTTATCACTAGGATTAGGAATTTACTATCTTATTAAAGGTGAAATACCAGTAGGCATCATTTGTATCCTGTTGTTTGCCTATTCAGTATTCTTACATCGTTTATTTACCAAATGGCAAATTAGAAAAATGATTGATCGAAAGACTGATATCGATAATATGACAGTCTTTGTTGAAATCGATGAAGAAGGCTTCACCTATAGTAACGAAGAAGAAAACACCGGTAATAAATTATTGTGGGATAATGTTTTAGAACTATATGATTATAAAAACTATTGGTATATCTATTATGCACCAAATCGTGCTGTTTTTGTTCGAAAATCTGATTGTCCTAATGTAAATTCGGTTGAAACAATGCTAAAAGAAAAATTGTCATACCGTTACAAAACAGTAAAAGCTCGTGATTAACGAGCTTATTTTTTATAAAATTAAAGAAAAATATAAAAAAATGTAAAAAAACGATATAATTTATTGCAAAAAGCGTTTTCATGTGGTATAATATGGATGATCGACCTTGAAAGGCAGGTATTGTTATGGAAATTACAGACGTAAGGATCAGAAAAATTGAAGGCCAAACTAGATTAAAAGCTATCGCATCAATTACAATTGACAACGCTTTTGCGGTTCATGAATTGAGAATTATTGAAGGCGGAAATGGTTATTTTGTAGCGATGCCTAGTCGAAAGACACAAAACAACGTGTTCAGAGATATTGCGCATCCAATCAATTCAGAAACGCGTCAAATGATCGAAAAGGTCGTCCTTGACAAGTTTAACGAAGCTGAATAGGAAAAGGCTAAAAATGCTAGGCAACTAGCGTTTTTGCTTGTATACACTCCCTTATGGGAGTTTTTTATTTATTATTATTTCCATTTTAATTTTTAAAAGGAGTCAAATAGTGTATAATATTGTTAGAGGTGAAAATATGCAATCATTACAAAAAGTAGCAAAAGAAATTAGGAAGTTGACTGCGCGCACAATTGCATCAATTGGAGCCGGTCACATAGGCGGTAGTTTATCCATCGTTGATGTCCTAACCGTTTTGTATTTTAAACATATGAATGTCGACCCTAAAAACCCAAAAATGGCAGGGCGTGACCGGTTAATTGTGTCAAAAGGTCATGCTGGTCCAGGTGTTTATGCTACCCTTGCTTATAAGGGATTCTTCCCAATTGAGGAATTAGATACCTTAAATAAGATAGGCACTAACTTACCTAGCCATTGCGATATGAATCGAACTAAAGGTATTGATATGACAACTGGCTCTTTAGGCCAAGGAATATCTTGTGCAGTTGGGATTGCGATTGCATCCAGACTTGCTAGAGACAATGCTCATATATATGCAATTGTTGGTGATGGCGAAAGTCAAGAAGGTCAAGTGTGGGAAGCTGCAATGTATGCCAGCCAACAAAAGCTTGATAATTTAATTGTCTTTTTAGATTATAATAAATATCAATTAGATGGTAGTACTTGTGATATTAATGATTTAGGTAATGTCGTTGATAAGTGGAAGAGTTTCGGATTTAACACTGTATATATCGATGGTCACAATTTAGAAGAAATCGATAAGGCAATAGTTAACGCTAAAGCTCATACTGGTAGTCCGAGTATGATTATCTTAAATACCGTAAAAGGTAAAGGTATTAGTTTTGCTGAAGGTGCTGGAGCCGATTCTCACAGTATGCCAATTAGTAAAGATCAACTTCAACAAGCCTATAAGGAATTAGAATAGGAGGGACAACTATGGAAATGAGACAAATGTTGGCTAAAACATTAGCCGAAATTATGGAGAAGAACGATAAGATTGTAGTTATAGATGCCGATTTATCCAAACCAAACGGAACTTCTGTTCTATATTCAAAGTTTCCAGATCGTTGTTTTAATGTTGGAATTGCTGAACAAAATATGATGGGAATAGCTGCTGGGATTGCTAGTTATGGTTATATTCCTGTAGTTGTAACTTTTACACCTTTTGCAACTAGACGTCCTTGTGACCA
This sequence comes from Acholeplasmataceae bacterium, assembly GCA_012838945.1. Taxonomy (GTDB): domain Bacteria; phylum Bacillota_I; class Bacilli_A; order ML615J-28; family CAG-313; genus DUOG01. Next base: position 10,797 of record DUOG01000120.1, read on the forward strand.
ATTAACAGTATCGGTTGCTTATGCAAAGCAAAATGTTAAAATAATTGGAACTGACCCAGGCTTAACTGCTGAACTTAATGGTGGTACACATATGAGTGTTGAGGATGTTGGTATTGCTCGTAGTATTCCTGAAATACTAATCTATGATGCGGTTGATCCACTTCAATTAGGACAAGCTTTACCTCAAATAATTGATTACGAGGGGGCTGCATATGTAAGAATGCCACGTAAATATGCTGAGAGTGTACTCGATGAAAATTATAAATTTGACTTATTTAAAGCTGACATCTTAAGAGAAGGAGAAGACATAACTGTATTTGCTACAAGCATTATGGTTAAAGAATCGCTAGTAGCAGCTGAAATCTTGGCTCAAGAAGGAATTGATGTTGAAGTAGTCAACGTTCATACTTTCAAGCCGTTAGATGAAGAAACAATTATTAATAGTTTAAAGAAGACTAAAAAAGCCATCGTTTGTGAAAACCACAATATAATTGGTGGACTATTCTCAGCCATCAGTGAATTGGTAGTTCAAAAATATCCGGTTCCGATTCGACCACTTGGAATTAAAGATCGTTTCGGCCAAGTCGGAAAACTACCAGAATTAATGAAAGAATACGAAATGACTGCAGATGATGTTGTAAAACTAGTTAAATCAATGTTTTAATAAAAAAGAGGGAAAAGAGTATGAATAAAAAAGGGAAATTCTTTTGGATTTTAATAGGAATTGGTCTATTTATTATCTTTGTCTTAATGATTGTTAGTAGTGTAATAGAGGTTGGAGAACGTTTAAGAAGTTTTGGACAAGTAGTTGAAATTACCTTTTATGTGCTATGTGCTTTTGTCTTTTATTTCTTAATAGTTAACCCAATTAGAATTATTTTGTTTTCTCCATCTTTTAGCATTCAAACAACCTTTGATAAAGATAATGGTAAGAGCAAAAAAGTATACAAAAAAGTGGCACTAAACATGCTTAAAAATCCTGATTTAAGTGAAGAGGATAAAGAGTTATTAAAAGAAGGATTGAAAGACCGCACTGAATTAAAACATCAATTACAACATGTCTTTGATCATAGTATTAAAAATAGTTTAAATAAAATAATAATAAAGAATGCCAAAACAGTAATGGTGTCAACCGCCATTTCGCAAAATGGTCGGTTAGATTTATTTACTGTTATGGCAGTTAATATTAAAATGATTAAAGAATTAGTGGTGAAATGTGGCTTCCGTCCATCTTTTAAAAATCTTGGAAAACTCACAGCAAACGTCTTTGTGACGGCTTTGATTGCTGAAGGATTGGAAGATCTAGACTTTAATGAGATTTTCCCGAATAGTACAAAAAACTTTTTATCGGACATCCCTTTTATTAAACCTATTGCTAGTTCAATTATGCAAGGTATATCTAATGCATTACTGACGATTAGAGTTGGGATAGTAACCAGAAAATACTTATTCTCTGATGGAAAAGAAATAACAAAACAAGAAGTAAGAAAATATGCTCTCAAAGAATCACTTAAAATATTGCCAGTAGTTATTAAACAAAGCCTTAGTGTTTTCCCGGATCGAATTAAAAAGATGTTCACTCCCAAAAAACATGCAAATGAAGCTGAAAGCAATTAGCGTTAAACCCTATATTAAATAAATATTAAGAAAGATGGTGGATCCTAATGGCAATTATTAATGGAGTAAAAGTAAAAATCTTTACTCTGAATTCTAACCCTGCTCTTGCCAAAGAGATTGCTGATTATGTAGGGATAGAATTATCAAAATGCGAAATTTCTCGATTTGCAGACGGTGAAGTTCAAATCGATATCCCTGAGACCGTTCGTGGACACAGTGTGTTTGTTGTTCAATCAACAAATAAACCAGTTAACGAAAACTACATGGAACTTTTAATTATGATTGATGCCCTTAAACGAGCATCAGCACGATCAATTAATGTTATTATGCCGTATTATGGCTACTCACGCCAAGACCGAAAAGCAGCTGCTCGCCAACCGATCTCAGCAAAACTTGTTGCTGACTTACTACAGGCTGCAGGAGCTAATCGGGTTATCTGCATGGATTTACACGCTGATCAGATCCAAGGTTTCTTTAATATACCAATTGATAACTTTGTGGCGTTACCAATATTGGCGGACTATTTTGTTCAACAAGAAATTAAAGATATTGTAGTTGTATCACCAGACCATGGTGGAACAACCAGAGCCAGAAGACTTGCTAATGTTTTTGATGCTCCGATTGCCATTGTTGATAAGCGAAGACCGAAGCCGAACGTGGCCGAAGTAATGAATATTATTGGGGATGTTAAGGGTAAAAATGCGATCATTATCGATGACATGATTGACACTGCGGGAACTATCACACTTGCAGCCACTGCTCTCAAAAAATTTGGGGCTAAAGAAGTTTATGCATGTTGTACTCATCCGATCTTATCAGATCCTGCTATTGAAAGATTGGCTAACTCTGATATAAAGGAAGTAATAACAACTAATACAATTGCTTTGGATGAAACCAAAAAGATAAGTAAAATCAAACAACTATCAGTTGCAAAATTATTTGGTCAAGGAATCTTAAATATAATAGATGACCGTCCAGTCAGTGATTTATTTAGATATAATCACAAACATTAAAAATCTTTGCATAAAATAAAGAAATTTGGAAACCTTAAAAAATAGGGTTTAAAAATTAACGGGGGAAAGAGTATGGTATGTAAAAGATGTAAAACAGAAATCAATGGTGCTCTTCAAGATTGCCCTTTCTGTGAAATTCCAATTGTGGAATACAAAATAAAAAAAGTAATTACTAGAAGAAATGTTGTTGTTGACACATCAATTATAAAAACTTATAAACTAGCATCAAAAATGTTGAAGAAGATATCTAGTAATGAGACTGCCTATAAAATCAACTGTTACAAAGATGCATATTTCTTAAACATTTAGTAACCATTTGCTTTAATTATTAATATAATAATAAGCAAGTGAAAATAAAGGACAAAAAAAGTTCATTTTTACTTGACACAGAAAGCACAAAGTAGTATAATATACAAGGTTGCGCAAAATCTGTGCAATCTTGTATTTTTAATATACACACAAATCATAATCCCATAAATAGGTAAATAAAAAATGCTGAATTTCTTGACAAAAGAAAACCTATTTAGTATAATATAGCATGCTGAATATGATTTTTAGCAAAACTGATTATTTTGGATTAATCAAGGTCTTTGAAAACTGAACAGAACAGGTGGAGCAGGTAAAACTTTTTATTGAGAGTTTGATCCTGGCTCAGGATTAACGCTGGCGGCATGCCTAATACATGCAAGTCGAACGAGAGTAGCAATAC
>DUOG01000121.1 GCA_012838945.1 Acholeplasmataceae bacterium
CTTAAAAAGGGCCTATGTTTATCATAAACCCTCTGTTAACATATAACATATGAACTCTTATGTTAATCATTTTAACAAAATCATCAAAATAAGAGTAATATTCATTTGAAATTGCTGATTTAATCATCATGTCTTTAAATAGAGCATATGCTTTTATCATCACTATTAGTTAATTCTAAAATTATATCCATGATATAACTACCTCTATGCTTTATAAAGGTTATTTTTTATTTCTCTTATCAAAATCAGTAATGAATACATTTTTACCTAAGACCTTATTTTTCTTAGTCCATATTCTTGACATCTTAATGTTGTTATCTTTTACTTGATTTATTTCTTTTTGATATTCTTGTAAGAACTCACTTTCCTTATCAAAACACCATTTCATAAAACTTTCTAATTCACTTTGACTAGGATTATTTTGAATAAGTTTTGCTTCTTCTTCAATAAATTCTTTTTGGATAGCATCACGCTTTTGAAGATATTCTTCACGATCTATCAACCTTGCAAAGATTGCCCGGTTTAAATATTCATGTTCCAACCAATAATCTAGTGATTCTATAGGGCTAGTAAAAACAGGTGGCTGAACAATCCCAAAGAAACAAGGTTTAAAAAGAGATAAACAAGGACTGCTACTCCCAGTTAACCAAATGGTTGGAAAATTTTTGCGAAAATCAACAATCATACTTCCGGTTGTGTGATCACCTAACAAACTTTGGTGCATACAAACACTTCTAACACTCCCTTTTGTGTATAGGTGCTTTTCATCATTAGGGTGGTGAGTCGATAGAATTCTTATCGCATCTAAGACATTTATTTCTTCATTTATTAAATTTTGGGCAATACACTCTCTTCGTTCTTTAGCTTTTGAAAAGAAAGTATATACTGGTTCTGTATACTTCCCCGCAAAATCAATTCCTTTTTGGGAACCAATGTCGTAATCATAATTAATTGTAAGAGCATTACTAATATTTCCTTTTGTTTCGATTTGTTTTAAAACCCAATCTTTGCCCGCTGTTTCTAATATATATGCTTCATTCCCATCAGCAATCAAATATGAATTATCGTAGTAAAACTTTTTATCAAACCCAGCAATACCACCTTGGCCATACTCTGTAAGGTACTGAATAATAACATCAACTGCTTGTTTTGCTGAAGAGGATATTTCTAATGCCAGTCTTAGTAAGTCCATCCCCAGCAACTTTTTTTCTTTTTTTCCTTTTGACTTTGTGAATACTGCTTCATTACCAATTACGACCCCTTGGTCATTAATACCCATTTCTCCTCCCCACATCCAGCTTGGTTGAACAAGCAAAATGGAGTGAATTGGTCCTACTTTCCCTACATTAATATAGGTGCACTTTCGATTCTCATCAATTTCTTGACTTGGATAGAATAAACAAAGATTAGGCTCATTGGCACTGCGATCACTATTCTTCGCAAAAATTATTTTAGTTGGAGACTTCTTATAAAATGTATCACACATTTTTCTTTCCACCCTTCATAAAAGAATATTTCTAATTTTGATTATCTTTAGTATACATTATCTTCTTAGCAAACTTATAGCCTATATTATAAAAACTTATATTTCCTTTCTTTATGGGTACACAATAAGCACATTTTTTATTTTTATCGATTAACACAACAATTGGAACGTCCTGTACTACTCGAAGGATAACTTCCAATGATATATATATGATGATTCAACTAATAACTTTATATCATCTTTATCAACATTATCTTTTTCAATAAATAATATAAAACACTTGTTTCTTTTCTGAAAGTTATATGAATCAAATTTATTAAATTCATTATCCAATGTTTCTTTGATGTCAGAGGATTCGCATTTCAAAATATAGTAATTAACATAATCCTTTGACCAGCTAAATCTTCTTTTATAATAATATCCCCCCTCTAATAGAGTGAACTTATTCCTAACACAAGAAGCGACAATATCGGTATTTATATTACTCAAGACTTCCAAATCTTCTTTTTCCATTTGTTTATTAAATTCATATAAAGTTATTCCGGGATAATGATAAATCAAAAATATTACATCAATTATGCATATTGGAAAAAAAGCAATACCAAATGGTGTATATATCTTTGAATCGACACCATTACTTTGTAAGATAGCTGCTGTAGATAATGAGGTAAATGCTAATGCAAGTCCAACTACACCAATAATTAAAATGGTAACTGATTTTCTTTTTGTATATGGTTCTCTTTCGCGCCGACGCAAATCTATCACATCCCTGATTATTCATATTGTGAGTTATTATTAATAATTTTTTTATCACTCTTACACTGCACTATTCATGTCGATTTACTTATTATGTCTTTAGCAGCAGCAACTGCCGTACTTAATGCTATTGTAATATTATAACCACCAATTGGTCCATGCAAATCCACCGTTTCGCCAATAAAGTACAAATTAGATAATCGCTTAGCTTCCATTGTTTTAGGAGATAATTCTTTGGTGGATATACCTCCTTTATTTACAAATGCTTTGGTAACATCTTGGACCCGATCAACTGTAATATCATATCCTAGTAATGAATCAATTAATTTATGAATTAAGTTTTTGGATATTTCATTAATCCTTTTATTTTCAATTTGTAGTTTTTCTAATAAAAGACTTGCGATTCTTTTTGTTGTACATTGTTCAAGAGTTTTCAAAATAGTCATATTTTTAGATCTTGATTTATTAAATACCTCATCAATCTCACTTCGGGATAAACTTCCAAGTGGTATTTGTAGAATAACTTTTTGCTTTTGCATGTAATCATAGATATCTTCAGAAAGATGCAAAATAGCTGGTCCACTTAGCCCAAAATGGGTAAACAAAACATCTCCTTGAGATCTTTTGTTTGTGGCTTTTATTTTGACAACAATATCTTTTAGACTACTACCTTGTAAAATAGCAAACTCTTTTACAACTTGCTTAGAGTAGATATGAGTTTCTGCTGGGGTAAAATCAGTGAATTCTATTCCTAAATCTCTTGCAAACTTTAATCCATCTCCCGTACTTCCAGTCTGTGGATAACTCTTAGAACCACTAGCAATTACTACTTTTTTGGCTTTATACTTTGCATTTGAACATTCTACAATAAATATATCTTCATATTTATATATTTTACTGACAACAGTATTTAATTTTATCTGATGATGAGGAATCTTCTTTAAAAACACCTCAAGGACATCTTGACTACGATTTGATTTAGGAAAATACTTTAAGTCGTTTTCTAATACTAATGGACAATTATTTTCATAAAAGAATTTTAATATATCAGATGGTCTAAAATCCTTAAGTAGAGAATATAAAAAGCGCTTATGGGGTAATGTCAAGTTTTGAATAAATGTATCAATATCTAAGTTGTTTGTGACATTACATCTTGTTCCACCGGTAAGTAATAGTTTCTTTCCTAAAGACTCTTTTTTCTCAATAAGTAAGAAGTCCACCTTTGCTTGTGCCAATTGATAGGCACACATTAAACCCGACACTCCACCACCAATAATGATTGTGTTATATATCATATCTTCCTCCTATAGCGCACGATTAAACTCTCCAAGTCTCCCTTGATATAATTATAACATAAATATATATATTAACTTATATGTATTATAAAAAGGGATTAATAATCCGTGTGATTATCAATCCCTTTATCTCTTAATACTTTTTAAAATATCATTTCTGTTAGTTAGATCTATATCAAATTAAAAACATCATAACTTGCTATATACTTTGAATAGTTTTTCATATTTCGATAATCTGGGCCATACTTGCTTACTTCATATTCATTAGTTTTATCCCATACTGTTATTACTCCTGGGGTCTGCTAATATATCAATGATAGTTCAAAGTCTAAATTAATCTTATCAATGTACTTTTGTAGATCAGCTAAATTTAAGTTATCTTCATCAGTAAAATAATGAGCTCCTTTTTTAGGTAATTCATAATGACATTTATTACATTTAAAAAAATTTACTTTTCACTACATTAGGACATCTAAACATTTTTACTCTTTATTTATCATAGATTTTATATATATTGACTTATTTATGAAAGTAATTGGATTGATAGTGATACTGGATTATGATCACTATATTGGAAATCATGATCAATTGTTTCAACATTATTAATTTTTATATTATTTGATACAATAAATCCATCTATAATATAGTATTGTGTATTGGAACTATTTTTATCATATGGCTCATTTAATAACCGACATGTAGGTTTAGTGATATCAATTGCAAAACTATATTCACTTGGCAAGAAATCATCATCGATTGGATATGCTACATAATATCCCGGTTTAGCAGGATAGATATCTTTTGCTTCGGGGAAGGTTTGGTTAAAGTCTCCACCGACAATAACATAATTACCTTTGCTGGCTTGTTCATTTAAGAACTCTTTTAACATTTCCATCTCTTGAGCACGTAATGAGCCATCTCCATCATATGCTGACAAATGTAAGTTAACAACAATTAATTCTTTACTACTATTATTAATTGGTAAGACATTAACCATCATCGAGCGTTTTAAATTAACGGTTCGAACCGGCCAAGCAAACGCCCCAGGAAGTTGATAACGGTGACTACTATTAACTTGATACCTTGTTAATGTGAAAATACCACTCTCAACTTTACCTAAATAATTGGTTAACGATACCGGAAATGGTACAAATTTAGCTTTATAATTATAAGCAAAAGTCGAGTTGTAGTTACTACCTAATAACTGTTCAATCACTTTTGATTGATCAATATAATAACTTCTTCTTGACCCTAAATCGACTTCTTGTAACATATATATATCTGATGGATTTGAGGTCAATAAACTCTTAATTCCCGCTAAATATGATTCTACAACCTCTTTACTATCAGGACGACTTTTTGTCCCGCCATCTAAAACAAAGTCTTCATTTTTTCCGAGTCCAGCATATCCAATATTAAAAGTTAAGATAGATATATCTTGGTCCAATTCAACCTTTAATTCTACATTATTGTTAATTGTTAACGGCTCCACAGATTTTGGATTATATTCAACGATTGTAAAATAACCTAAAACAATGGAAGCAATTAAAACTAAAGCGAACACTATAATAAGAACAATTTTAGATAAACGTTTAATAAACTTATTCATTTCTAGCACCTCGTTGTATATCTTTGACAATATTTTAGCATTTTTTTCACAATTAATCTATTGTTTACTGAATATTGTTTTCCTTAACCACTAAGACATTTGTGAAAAGAGACCTAAAACTAGGTCTCTACAATAGGGATATATTATTTACTATAACTACTCTTTAAACTTCAAAAGATGAGCCATCTTTTCTTTTTTTGTCTTTAAGTACATTTCATTTCTCTCATTATGGTTAAGTTGAATTGGGACACGCTCTACTATTTCAATTCCATATCCAGTTAAGCCTGATAATTTAAGCGGATTATTCGTCATAAGTCGGACCTTTGTAGCACCTAATTCCGTTAAGATTTGAGCACCAATTCCATAATCTCTTAAGTCTTCTGCAAATCCTAAAGCAAGATTTGCTTCTACCGTATCCATCCCTTGATCTTGGAGGTTATAAGCTCTAATCTTATTGATTAAACCAATACCTCTTCCTTCTTGACGCATATATACTAGTACACCTTTACCCGCTTCATTAATCTTATCAAGGGCAGCTTGTAATTGTTCACCACAATCACACTTCATTGAACCAAAAGCATCTCCAGTTAAACATTCGGAGTGAACTCTTACTAATACTTCATCCCCGGGTTTTATATCACCTTTAACTAGAGCAACATGGTGTTCGCCATTAATGGCATTTTCAAAACCAATGATTTTAAAATCTCCATGATGAGTAGGAAGTTCTGCTTCAGCTGCACGTTTGATCAAACTTTCCCTTTGTTTACGATATTGAATAAGACTTGACACAGATGTCCATTTAATGTTTAATTCATTTACTAATTCTTTTAGTTCCTTGAGGAGATACGGTTCACCCGAGTCCTTAACGATCAAAGAAGTAACACCCGCAGGATAAAGCCCCGCAAACTTAGTTAAGTCTACCGATGCTTCTGGCCTACCTGCGCGTTTTAAAACACCACCTTTACGGTATTGGATTGGAAATATTACTCCTGGTTGTCTAAACATTTGAGGGGTTGATTTTGGATCAAGAATAGCTTGAATTGTTTTATGCATCTTTTCTACTTTAGAGCCATCCATAGAAGTTTCGACTGATAAAACTTTAGCAGTTTTATAGGAAGAGATAGTTTGTTCATAAAGTGCGTAAATATTTAGTTCTTTGAATCTTTCTTTTTCAGTGGTGATATTAATAATTCCGTCTGAGTATTTATCCATAAGAGTTAATGTTTCTAATGTGACTTTTTCTGCTGCTACTAAAAAGTCACCTGTATTATCAGTATCATAGTCATCAACAATGATTATTGGTTTTCCCTGTTTAATATCCTCTATTACTTCTTCAATTGTATTAAAAAAATTATCCATATTTTATTCCTCTTTTCATCTTTAACTCAATTATGTGTACCTTAATTATAACAATTTTAAATAAACAATACTACAATTATGCATTACTCATATATTTTATTATATATATTTTTTATTTAAAAAGGTCCGATACTAATGTATCCGACCTGTTGATTTAATAAGCTATTTATCTATTCTTTTATTATTCTCATTTAATATACTTTCTAAATTCTTTAAATCAATGTAGTCAACTTCTCTTAATTCATATCCAGAGTGAAATA
>DUOG01000137.1 GCA_012838945.1 Acholeplasmataceae bacterium
AATCGTCCATAGAGGAATCTGAACACGGGACGCTAGTAATAAAAGCCGAAGAATTCAAGGTTACAATCGTCCATAGAGGAATCTGAACAAGATATTTATCTTTAATGTTCACCGGAGGAAAATTGTTACAATCGTCCATAGAGGAATCTGAACTGAATACGCAGAACAGAACTGGTACGGGTTAGGAACGTTACAATCGTCCATAGAGGAATCTGAACGGGTTAAGGATTTTTCGCTCCGCCGGCGCCTTCTGTGTTACAATCGTCCATAGAGGAATCTGAACGCCTTTTTGATACCTTCGCCTATAGTACTGTTTAAGTTACAATCGTCCATAGAGGAATCTGAACACGGGACGCTAGTAATAAAAGCCGAAGAATTCAAGGTTACAATCGTCCATAGAGGAATCTGAACTAACTTTAGGCTTCTGCTGTGCCTTATCTACATCATCGTTACAATCGTCCATAGAGGAATCTGAACCCGATATAATCTCCACCTTGTGCAAATGCTACTGTCGTTACAATCGTCCATAGAGGAATCTGAACTGAATACGCAGAACAGAACTGGTACGGGTTAGGAACGTTACAATCGTCCATAGAGGAATCTGAACATAGCGGGTTTTCTTCTAAAACAAGCGTCATGCCTGTTACAATCGTCCATAGAGGAATCTGAACAAACTGCGGGAACTTTATCGTGCGGCGAACCAGGGCGTTACAATCGTCCATAGAGGAATCTGAACTTGCCGAGGTTGAGCTGATCGAGCGCAATCCTTATGGTTACAATCGTCCATAGAGGAATCTGAACTACCCTTCAGCGACGCTAAAACTAACCGCCGCTGAGTTACAATCGTCCATAGAGGAATCTGAACTAACCTTTTTATATCTATCTTTTAAACCAATATCGGCGTTACAATCGTCCATAGAGGAATCTGAACGGCGTTTCCGGGGCGAGTGCTCGCGATGATCCCGGGTTACAATCGTCCATAGAGGAATCTGAACTCATATCTTTTTTCTTATTCATTTTATTCCCTCCCCGTTACAATCGTCCATAGAGGAATCTGAACTAACCTTTTTATATCTATCTTTTAAACCAATATCGGCGTTACAATCGTCCATAGAGGAATCTGAACAGACATGGTTTTCGTCTTTAGGGATGTAATCTACGGGTTACAATCGTCCATAGAGGAATCTGAACGGAGATAACCGAAGTAAAAAATATCCTGCTCGACGGCGTTACAATCGTCCATAGAGGAATCTGAACACTTGCGGGTGCGTGTATTTATCAGCCGTGAATGCAGTTACAATCGTCCATAGAGGAATCTGAACACTAAATTAGAAATACTTCCGGTCGGTCCAATTGTGTTACAATCGTCCATAGAGGAATCTGAACGGGCAATCATCGCACGCGCCCAGCCCGGCCAGGTTGTTACAATCGTCCATAGAGGAATCTGAACTTTAAATCGTGATATACAACTTCATATTTACCATCGTTACAATCGTCCATAGAGGAATCTGAACTTTTCAAGTTTATCAATATACATTCCTTCAGGTTCGTTACAATCGTCCATAGAGGAATCTGAACGTGTAAATCAGGAGGCGACCCGGCGTATTCGAATAGTTACAATCGTCCATAGAGGAATCTGAACCCATCGCCATGAAGTAACGCTCCGGAAGGCCCAGAGTTACAATCGTCCATAGGGGAATCTGAACGACACTGCTACGCCATGCCTTTGCCCGGCGTAGCTGTTACAATCGTCCATAGGGGAATCTGAACTTTAAAACTTGCTTCTGTCTTTATCTCAATAATTGCGTTACAATCGTCCATAGAGGAATCTGAACACTAAATTAGAAATACTTCCGGTCGGTCCAATTGTGTTACAATCGTCCATAGAGGAATCTGAACTCGCCGAATTCTTGGAGTTGCTGCGGTCTGAAGAGGTTACAATCGTCCATAGAGGAATCTGAACAGCTCCGAATGCGAATTGGCGAGCGCGCTCTTTATAGTTACAATCGTCCATAGAGGAATCTGAACGAGCGAAGATTTTATTTTCGATTAGCCCTGGCCCTGGTTACAATCGTCCATAGAGGAATCTCAACAAAAGGGCACAAAAAAAGCCCCCGCTTTGTGCGACGACTTTTGGTGGCCAAATATGACGACTTTCTAGTGACCAAAAATACGGGTTTTTAAGTGGCCATTGACAGTTTGCGGTTTAGACGGTTTCAGGATCCATTGATGGCAATATCTTGAAACGCGAAAACCCTTGACACAGAAGGGTTTTTGGTAAATAATTAAGTGTGTGCGCCTGTAGCTCAGGGGATAGAGCGACGGATTCCTAATCCGCAGGTCGGGGGTTCGAATCCTCCCAGGCGCACCATTTCTTATTTATCAGGAGGTTCCAGGTCTTTTGATTAGCTTTATTGCTCCGTAGTATGTAGAAAGTTTGACGATATTGAAAAGTTGCCTCTAAAGTAACCTGCATTTTGACGATTTAATTTACTTCCCTTCGCAGATCCCAATGAGGATGTTTGTGGTTTACCAAATTAAAATATACGGGAGGTTGAATAATGGTTGATCCGAGGGTAAAAAAACTAGCTTACAATTTGATTAATTATTCATGTGATCTTAAAGAAGGTGAAAAGCTTCTTATTGAGTCCATCGGGCTGGAATTGCCCCTGGTAAAAGAGCTAATTCGGGAGACATATGCCGTCGGGGCGATACCGCTGGTAACTATCAAGGACAATGAAGTTAACCGGGCTCTCTACATGGAATGCACTGCCGAACAACTTGAGATGATGGCCAGGTATGAAGGGGCCAGGATGGCGGATGTAGATGCGTACATCGGCGTCCGTTCAGGCAGCAATAGCTCCGAGCTGTCTGATGTGCCCCCGGGAAAGATGCAGCTTTACATGAAGCACCTGTGGGAAAAAGTGCATGGCCGGATCCGTGTACCTAAAACAAAATGGGTGGTTTTAAGATATCCCACCCCGTCAATGGCCCAGCTTGCTGGAATGAGCACCGAGGCGTTTACGGATCACTACTTTAATGTCTGCAACCTCGATTATTCAAAGATGTCCAAGGCCATGAACCCCCTGGTTAAGCTGATGAATAAAACCGACCGGGTCAGGATCGTGGGGAAGGGAACCGATTTGACCTTCTCCATAGCGGGATTAAAGGCTATAAAATGTGATGGGAAGCTTAATATCCCGGACGGAGAGGTATATACCGCCCCGGTGAAGGATTCGGTAAACGGTGTTATCACCTATAATACGCCTTCTGAATACCACGGCTTTACCTTTCGCGATGTCAAACTTGAGTTTTCGAACGGTAAGATCGTCAATGCCGAGTCCAATGACACGGATAGGATAAATGAAATTCTTGATTCCGACGAGGGGGCCAGGTATATCGGTGAATTTGCTCTAGGGGTTAACCCTTACATCACCAGGGCGATAAACGATACCCTCTTTGATGAAAAAATTGCCGGCTCCTTTCACTTTACCCCGGGCAGCTGCTATGAAGACTGCGATAACGGCAATAAATCCGCGGTCCACTGGGATCTGGTCTGCATCCAGACCGCTGC
>DUOG01000143.1 GCA_012838945.1 Acholeplasmataceae bacterium
AGACATGTTTTCGTCATAATGCTGACCGGTATGAATGAATATCTCTGTTACCCCGGGCAGAGCCCTCAATAAACGCGATACCGCGGCAGCCTTGATAAACTGGGGCCGGGCCCCTAAAACCGTAACTGCCTTCATTCCATCAGCTCCCTGTAGGCCTGCAACAGCTTCTTTGACTCAATAGCCCAGTTATAGCGCTCGTTTATAGCCTTTTGCCCCCGTTCTCCCATGGCCCGGGCTTCGGCCTAGTGCCACAGAATCGCCTTGGCAATCTCTTTCCAGTGTCTTTGCTTGCTTATGGAAGATCCGGGTATCAAAAAGCGGTTGAACGGTAGTTTAAAATGCAGGCTTTAGCCCTCATTGAGCACCTCATGGTACACTTGCATGGTCTTCTCCGCATTCTTTTCCCAGGTGTAATGCACCAGAACGAGTTTGCGTGCGCGTTCACCCATAGTGCGTGCCTTTTTGGGATGGCTTAAAAGGAAGTCCAGCGCCTCCACGAGACTATCGAGATCGTGGGGCTTTACTAGTAGCCCGGTCTTTCCGTGTTTCACAAAATCAGCGGGTCCTTCCCCTTGACAACCGATTACCGGCTTACCCAATGCCATTGCCTCTAGGTAAGCAACACCAAAACCTTCACTCCAGCTGGGAAGGCTAAACAGATCACATGCAGCCATATACTTCAATGCATCGCCGTGTGGCTGACGCCCTAGAAATTTTACGCGGTTTTCCAAACCGTAACGAGCCGTCAAGCCGCGCAATTTATTCTCCTCCGGACCGCTCCCTACCACCCAGTATTGTAGTTGTGGGTATTTGTCTTTTAGCTGTTTTATCGCATCGATATTAAGGTCGATCCCCTTGCTCGAGACAAGATTTGACACACTTAGAATAATGTTTTCATTATTACTTCTTTCAGGTATGCCCCCTACTCTTCCAATATCTTCCGGAGCAACCCCATTAGGTATAACAACAAGTTTGTTATGGATGTTAAAGTGTTTTACCGCAAGTCGACGTAACTTTTTACTTACTACCATTACTCTAAAAGCATTTTGCAGAGCAGAGCGAATCGCTGCTTTACATTTATCATCCCGATGAACGGTTTTTTGAAAATCCTGGCCGTGGATGGTAATTACCAGAGGTTTCCCGAAATCCCGTGCTAAAAGAGCACCGGCATAGCCATCTGGTAATGCTACATGAGCATGTATCAGATCAAAAGCAAATTCCTGGTAGAGTTTGTCAACTGTCCTTCGTATGCCATAATACATCCGGTAACCTGAAGTCGCAAAAAACATCGCACGCGGAATCGCCACATATCGCGGATAGTATGTCTCTACCTCTTCCCATACACAACCCCGTGGTATCTTGCTATAGTTGCGCCACTTAGGATTCAGATAATTAATTGGGAATGGAGTCATTGGCTTCGGTGAAACAACCCTTATCTCTACACCTTTCTTCATTAATTCCTTTACCTGTTTATGGACAAAGATTCCCGCGACTTCGTTGGCGCTAGAAGGGTACATATGAGAAAGGACCAAGACCTTCAAGCTATTTCTTCCTCCCGTGGCCTGCCGTTGTAATTCAAATATGCTACTGCAAAGGCAAGCAACATCCATTGTGGATTAAAAGCCATAATTGAACTGGAGCTGATGCTCGCTAGAGAGAAACCAATAAGTGATAACAAAAGTGATTCGGCAATCATACGCTCCTTGCGATCAACAGCTTTTCGCCAAGCAAGCCATATTGTTCTTACAATCCCAACATATACCACGAGGTAACCGCAAAATACAATAACACCATAATCAACTAAAATCTCCAACCACCAATTGTGCGGATTCAAAATACCTGATGTGCTGTGCCGGGCAAATTTAGCCATCCAGAATTCAGCGTTACCTGCCCCAACGCCAAGTCCCCCTGTAGAAAGAAGAAAAACTAAACCGTTGCGCACTAGAGAGAAACGTACGGCCACCGAACCGCCACCCCGGTCAAAAAGAGAACTTAGCTCGGCCGCTACTCTCATTGCAAATTCTTGAATAGGACTGGCTAATCCAAAGATTACCATAAGCATCAGGAATACCGTTAACACAACGGCTACTTTAACCTTTTGCTTTAATTTAACAATAAATAGCAATAAAAATAACACCATTAGCAGTACCGCAAGTATATTAGCCCGTGAACCCGTAGCAACTATTAAGTAGAAAGCAGCAAAAGCCGTGCCAATCCCTGCTAGTTTTGTCGATATAGTTCCAGAATATCTTGCCAGGACCAGTGAAAAGGGGATGCTCAAAGATAAAAAAGTAGCAAAATCATTTGGATTTTTAAAAACGCCCGTTGGACGGTACATGATCCATGGCCGGAGTTCACCATAATAACCAGATACCGGCAAATGGTTCCCGGTCAAGTGTTCCCAGCAACCAAGAATAATCAAGGCAGCAAATGCACCAAGCCAGATCCAGAAAAGTTTGTTCAAATCATGAAGGCTGTGAAAATAATATGTTACAAAAAAGAGTAATAACACCCCTGAGAAAAGAAAGAAAAGTTGACGCATAGCGTCGCCCTTGTCCAAAGCCCAGGCCAGGCTAAACGTGGCGTAAACCAACCAGAATCCAAAAAAGATCATGTAATGCTTCACACGGCCCATAGAAAGCACAATTGTACCTTCAATGAATGAACTGGCCGTGAAAAGCCCCAAGAGAATAAGCAAAAAGATCCGGTATGGGAAAAGTGTAAACGGGCCAAGACCTACCGGAAACAGCGCAGGCCCAATAAAACCACAAATAAATGCTAGGTAGCAACAAAACTTTTGTAGATGAAATGATATTGTAGGCGTATATTTAAATTGAGAAAAAGATATTAAAATAACCGCTATAGATAAGCCTAGCAGAAAGAGGATATAGTGTGGTGAAAGATCTAAATTGCAAAATACTACACCTGTTAACATAGCTAAAAACCCTACAACAAAAAAAGTCATGGTAGAGCCTGTTATCATTTTTATCGGTATTTTATTATTTTGCCCCATGATACCTTTTCTCCCTCTACTTAAAAAAGAAGAACTTATTCATTCATATAATTTTACTGCTATTGTTACTGACACCTTAATCCGATCTCCCTCGACAAACTTGACCATGACTCATTTTGAAGACTATAACTTAAAATGCTTAACATTAGCATTTAAGACTTCTGCAAATTTTTTAGCCATATTTACTTGTGTATATTCCATTACATTTTTTTGCACCGGAGTATATATTGGTTCACCATATTGCTTAAATTCGCGGTACCACCTAAGCAATATCTCCTTTAACTCTCTTTTATTTTTAACGTGAACACCTGCATTCGTGCTTTGTAATAGGGAATCTACCACCCCGCCCGGTCCACCGATCGATAATATATTACGCCTGGCGGCTAAATACTCAAATAACTTTCCAGTATAGACACCTAATTCGTTGGGGTCATCCCACCTTAACAATAACAACACCGATGATTCTCGCTGTTTTTCCAATACAAGTTCACGTTTTATGATACCATGCTGAAATACCTGTTGTGTAAGCCCAATCTCTTCAATTTGCTTTTGCAACAAATAATTATAGGGCCCATAAAACCTGAGCTCAATTTTTTGTTTATCAATGCAACCATCTTTTAAGAGCTCTTTTATTACTTCCAACAACATCAGTGGATTTCGTTTATTATAGTAAATTTGTCCGGTATGAGTAATTAAAAACTTTTCAGTCTTATAATCTTCTACCCGCATTTCATCTGTGTCAAAAGCATTTGTTATACAGTATACTTTTTTTCCTTGATGGATCTTTTTTAAATTTTCCACTAAAGGTTCTGATACCGTTACCAAAGCTGATGCTTGTCTAAAAGTGTTATATTCGAGGGCTCTTTCAAAGAGAAGCCTTAAATATGAATAGTTATAATAATGATTTTGGGTCCAAAGGTCTCTTAAATCAGCTATCCAGGGAATTTGTTGCTCCTGACTAAGTTGTGATGCAATAAGATGTGTACTAACCGGAGGTGAACTACTTATAATTGCATCTATCTTTTCTTCTTTTATTAGTTTTTTACCCTCTTGAACGGCTATACTAATCCATGTTCTAAACTCATCAGGATAATCCACGATCTCTTTAAATTTAGCAATACACCAGTTAAAAAAGATGTTTCGGCCCGGTTGTTTAATCCCTAGCTGCTGTTGTAACCCAACTTCTGTTTTCATCCCAAATATATTTTTAATCTTATCTGAAACAGAGGTATAGCTTGTTTCTACAACCTTTGCATAAGGAGCCCAGTTACCTTCATTTAACGGTGTCGTGAGAATAACTGACTCCCACCCATAAGCTGGCAGGTATTTGGCAAGTCCTCCTATTCTATTAGAAGCCACCCCGGGGCGTGGTGGATAATGGTAGGCAATAATTAGAACCCTTTTCATCTTAAAACACCAACCGTTTGTAATGGTAAACTGTTTTCATAAAAACTCAGGAGCATCCAATAAAATCGGCTTACCCGTTAAATAAGACAATAGATTTTTATATTAAAACTCATTTCTTCAGTTCATCAACAAGCCAACGGTCAGTAGTCCAAAATTAGATATGACACCCGGTTCATGCCATAGCCCTCTTATTCTTCATATTAGTTCGTCTCCCCCATTAATAAATCAGGTGTATTATGACACACACAACACCTAAGGGGCTCTACTGAATCATGTTTAATTTCCCTTCCGCACCGGCAAACCCAACCCCTGATTTCAGCCGGATTGCCATAAACTACCGCATGATCGGGGACATCTTTAGTCACCACCGCACCGGCGCCGACCAGGGCGTGACGGCCGACGGTGATCCCGC
>DUOG01000122.1 GCA_012838945.1 Acholeplasmataceae bacterium
AAATTTACTTGTGTATTCATCTAAAAGCAGATTACTTTCTTCCTTAAAACTGTTAAGTTCATCCAAATCTGTAATAACGTAATGTCCGTATTCAAGTTCCGGACTTAAGATAACTTTTATCGAAAAATCATTTTTAAACTCTGCAGGCATATTTTGATTAGTATTTATTGGTTTTTCTCCTAAATCACCGTGCAAATTAATGTCACTGTCATCTTTACACCCTGAAAAGAGTGTTATCAATAATAAACTAAATAAAATTAAAATTTTTTTCATATTACATTACCCTCCATGATATAGCTCCTATACATTCACCCGAGAAGGAAATTTGAATATCTATTACACTATTCTGAGGAATAACAACACTTGCGTACAAAATATTCCCATTCCTTCTAGTTGCACACGGAATCCCGTTTACTACAATTTTTAGGACGGGATCTCCGTAACCAAGAAAATCATATTCAAAACCATTTTTTTGAACCGAAGCAAGAGTTGAAGCAGTTACAATTATTTTCCTTTTATTAGAAAAAGATAACAACTTTGAAAAATATGGGTAATCATTTCTAACTTCAAATTCTAAAAAATTCTGGTTTTGAATTGTCTCCAAAGCAGTTTCTACACTTAGAAGACCTACTCCTACTTTATCTTCAAAACCTGTTTCATCAAAAACAATATTTGGAACATTAATATCAGAAATTGAGGAACTTGAATGGATTATTGCTAATAGTAAAGCTAGCTTTTGTTTCAAAAATGGATAATTATATAAAATTTTTGCGATTTTTGCGACTACTCGTGGTGTTGAAAAACTTGTTCCCCATGACTTAGATTTAATTCCTGTATATATGTCAACTAAATTTGGTTTTGATATATCAAAGGCATCTACATATCCCGATTTATATTCATAGACCAAACTGCTCGATACTGAACCGATCACTAGCGAATTATAACTGAGTCCAATTGCGGAAGAATAATTTGTGTTCGATTCATTCGGAATATTTGTGGTTGCCGTAACGATTAGAATATTATGTTGTTTAGTGACATAATCCAGATACCTTTTTAGACTGTCATATGTAATCTCTGAATCGCTACCCATAGAAATATTAATTAATGAAACTTCATTTGATTTCATCCAGTTAATGCCATTCATTAACTGATAGGGGTAGATCGCTACTGTAGAATAAAAAACATACTGGTTAGTTTCGGGATACGAATTTACAATCGTTTTCGCAACATCAGTTGCATGCTGATCCGTTCTTGTATGAAAAGGTTCTTCTATCTTCCAATTTGTGTTTGATAACGCTGAATCTAAAAAATATGGAACAGCCAGTTCAATTATGCCAATCTTAGTATCAAGATTAACATTGCCGTTAGTGGCAGGAACAGTACCTAAACCTTCAAAGGGGTAGCCCCCTCCTCCTCCTCCACCTGGACCACCACAGTCCATTCCATTAAATACTCCACATTCTTCAAAAGCTGTTTTAGGCAAATATCTAAATTCTCGATAAATGTGAACAAAAGTGATTTCATCAAAATCATTTAAATAATTAATGCTATCCTGAAAATCATTCAGATTGCCAGCATTAATTATTACGAAATGCGGAGAATAATGAGAAATGATAATTTCATCATATTTAGATAAGTTAAAGCCATTAATATAACTTTGATTAATACTTAAATAATTTACAGGCTCCTCTTCTACTATTTCTTTTTCTTCAGGTGTGTATTCTAATTCTACATAGGCAGTATTAATGTAACTTTCATTATCTATTTCTTCCTCCCCGTAAGCAAATAACTTAAACCCCATTGTCCCGGAAAAGAAAATCTTATTTTCACAATGTTCATTTGCAATGAGGCTTGCAATTAATAACACTGTACACAAAAAAATTAAACTAATAATTCTTTTCAATTATTTCCCCCCCATTTCCCTGGCTTAATTGTAAACCAATTTCCAAATAATGTCAACTAAATTTATATTTTAGTTAAAAATAAGATATTCTATTAAAAATATTTTAACCTTAAGGAGGAAGAATTACCTAATTTGTTTATTTTAAGTTAAAATAAAGACAAAATATCTAATCTCAACAAATAAACTATATTAATTTAGATAACTAACAAAAATCTTTGCATCATTATTAACCTTTGTGCTTACTTCAATTACAAAAATATATTGGGTAAACACGTTCGCTCCATAATACGAGATTGATTTAAAATTAAAATAATAATTATTATCCCAAGATGCCGACTTATTAAGATAATAGTTATAA
>DUOG01000123.1 GCA_012838945.1 Acholeplasmataceae bacterium
ATAACAAGACCAGTATTCACCGGATTTTTAATTAATAACAATAAAATAGTTTCAACGGATTCACACAGAATGGTCATTAATACTTTACAAAAAGATACAGAACAGAATATTATTATTCCAGGTTATATTCTAGAATTAATAGCAAAAACACAATCAAAAAAGGACAATAATAATTTTGCTGTATCATTTCACAAAAAAAAGGTGATCTTAACTAATTGCACAAAAACCTTTATTACAAGGACAATCGAAGGACAATACCCGAAATACAATGAAGTTATACCGGAATATTCTGATTATATTCAGTTTAACCGTAAAAGTCTAATTGATATTTTGGAAAATATGAAACCATTTACAAAAGCCAAAAAGAAAATTATTCCTATCGTTTTGGATATTGACAATGATTTAACAGTTTCTATAAACAATGAATCCGGTACAATAACAAACAGTCTCCCAATTGTCCATCATGGCGAAAAAATCACAATAGGTATTAATATTAACTATTTTCTTGATCTGCTCAATGCCTATAACACAGAAGAAATCAAATTATATTATGGTAACAAATTGTCTCCTCTGCTTGTAGATCAAGAAAATCTTATTAACATTGTCCTTCCGGTTAGATTAAAAGCTTAACAGATTAAAGGAGAGATTATATTGGAAAAATATAATATATATTTAAGAGACAAGGATGATCCCTTAACTGTAGAGGTTGGAAAGTCATATTTAATTGAAGTTAAAGGATGGATAATGTGCAAAGATGTTGATGCAGGACAATATAGAATGGTAATTACTAAATATCACAATTACTTTGTAGGTGATTTATATAAACCGAGAGGTAATAAATTAATTGTCCGGCACATGCTCGATGAATTAATGTTCATGAGCAACGAATGTACAGACAATAACGGTACAATAATAATAAAGGAATTAGAATAAACACACGACTATAATAGTAAAGGAGGTATAATCATGAATCTGAATAATACTTATTTTGGTTTTACCGATAACATGAAACCGATGCAAAAAGCTAAAGTTGAAAAGATACTAGACAAAAAGAAAAGGTTTGACGGTGTAATTTTAACAAACAAAGAATTTATTTACAGGGAATTAAAGTCTGGACTAATAACAGAAGTCAAAGAAAATTATCAATATTACAAAAGGGATGGTGAATTAACTAAACCTAAGACAGAATACAGATTAAAGTCTCCTGATAATTCATACTGGACAATTGAAAAAACTTTATTCAATTATGCGAATTATATTTCTGAAAATGGTTTTTTGGATGAACAAAGAGCAAAAGAATTCATAATAACAGAACAAAACAGACTTCGAAGAGCAGAACAGGAAAGGATTAACCAAGAACAAAAAGAAAAGGAGGTAATAGAAAAAGCTAAACAGGAAAAAATAGAATTTGATCAATGGTTAACAGCAGCAGCACAAAATTATTCTGATACTGAAAAATTGCAAATATTGAAAGATATTTTTACAAAAGAATTTGGAAATTTTAGCGGCAATTCGATTAAACTTCTGGTATTAATTGACAATTTTGATAATCCACAATGCAAAGCAGAAATCAGGGAATGGTTAGCATATTTTAATACGGCAAGTCTTAAAACATTCTATGCCATAACCGGAATTAATCTAGGCAAAACAGACAAGGCAATTCAAGCAAGGTTAAACGAAATAACCAGTAATGACTTTATGAAAAGATCAGTACAACACAAATAAAAAGAATGGCACAAGTGTATAACGTTTCTCCAGACGATTGGAAAGAATTTTGTGAAGCCACTAATCGAGAATATGAGGAATATAAAATTATTTGTTACAATTAGGAGGGAAGAAAAACATGATAATAAAATGTATTCCAGATAAACAACCATTTCGTAAATATACCGTTAAGAATCTTCCAAGGGATGCAGAGTATAGACAACAAAGTGTAAACGGTGATGCAGTTTATTACAGTATAGCAAAACAATCATATTATGAAGTTATAAAATGAATGATTTATAAGGAGGGATTAAAACGTGATTTTTAGCAGGAAAGAGTATGATTTATGATATTTAAAAAAATTCTCAACACAAAAAAGTCTTGATACAGAAGATTTACTAATGAAAGGAGAATCAACAATGAAGTGTCTATTTTTACTACTTTTCTTTTGTTTAATGGGTTTATTGGTAATGATTTGTTTGGTTGAAAGTGACCTTAAAAGTGATGCTTCTTTCAAACGACATATTCCACCAAAATATTCCAGAAAAATATTTAAAAGGAGATGATCAACAATAAAATGTGTAGCAGAAATTAACTAAAATTCGATTAGGAGAGGAAGAAACAAAATGATAAATTAACAATGCTTTATCATGAACCACAGATTTGGGTAAAATTCAACCGGATATGGTTTATTTTATTTCCACAATAGATTGACAATAATATTAAACCAAAGAGGTAAATATGTTCACTTACAAAGATGTTATTGAAACGATTGGTTTAGGTATTTCGGCAAGCGCATTTGTAATTTCGTTAATTTTTTTAGGAAAACTGTTTGCATAATTTTGTAAAAAAGGGTATAATAAAAATAATTCACAAAAAGGAGTTGTAAGTATATGGAAAGAACACCAACTGTAAAACCGTTACTCACTTTTGCAAGACCAGATAAACTCAATCTGAAACCATCGTTCCAGAGGGGTTTTATCTGGAAGGGAAACCAAATGGTATGTTTGATTGATTCAATCATTCAAGGATTTGATATCACACCTATTTATGTTTGGAAGAATGATCCGA
This sequence comes from Acholeplasmataceae bacterium, assembly GCA_012838945.1. GTDB lineage: Bacteria > Bacillota_I > Bacilli_A > ML615J-28 > CAG-313 > DUOG01. Next base: position 2,776 of record DUOG01000123.1, read on the forward strand.
ATAATAAAAAAGGAAAAGTATCAGTGATTGATGGGCAACAGAGACTAACAACAATTATTAAATTTATGAATAATGAGTTTCCTTTGAAGAAAAACAAATGTCATAGTCTACCGGAAGAACTTCATGGAAAACGCTATCAGGAATTACCGCAAGAGATTATTGATAAAATTCAGAATTATAATCTTGATGTTGTAGAAATAACTGGCGAATTAGAAGAAATCGAAGAAATGTTCCAGCGTATGCAGGGTGGAACAAAACTGAAACCAGTTGAAGTGCGGAACGCAAAACATGGAGCAGGTAGAGATTTTGTTAAGAGTATCAATGATTTTACATTTTTCAATGTTTTTCGGTTATCAAAAGAAAAATTGCAACATGATGAAATTTTGCATCAAATAATTGCATTAGAAATCAATAATCTTATGCCACGCAGTTTCCGTAACCAAGATTTAGACAAAGATAAAAACTTTATTGCAGCACTTAAAGATGGTATTTCAGAAGAAATGCAAAACATTATCTCTAGCACAATTCAATACTTATCCGAAGATGCACCTGTATTTGAGAAAGATAAAGAAAAATTAGCTAGAATAAACGCTGTTCCGCTATATGTTATTGCTCGAAACAACAAAGAAAAAATTGCGTCATTTGAATTTTGGAAATGGGCAACATCGTTCTTTACAGATCGCTATCCAGAAGCATATAAAGTTTCATCTTCTAATTCATCTGCCGATAAAGAAAACTTTGCAATACGCATTGAATTGTTGCAGAAAGACTTTGATAATTATTTTAATGAAAGTGAAGTCAAGGAGATTGTATAATCTCCTTCTTCAAAAAAAGATGGGGGGATTTTAATATGACTCAAGAGCAAATTAAAATCATTAATATTCTTATTAAAGTCGGGTTACTAAAGGAGGAAGACGTATGTCATTACTTAGAAAAATATGGACAAAATTAAAATCTTTAACACCTTTACAATTAGCCTGGTTGAAATTAGGTTGCATTATAATCGGTATTCAACTTTTATTAACATCGTGTTTTCACTAAGGAGATGAAAATAATGGATTATGAAAAGAAAGTAAAAAATTATCGAAAAGATAATAAATTATTGACTTTGAGGCAGTATAATCGTTATGCACAACAAGCATATCGTAGAGGTATTCCGGTTGCAAAATATTTATCTGACCTGGGTTGGGAAAAAACCTGGGGAAAGAAGCGTAAATAACAAATAATTCATAAATGCACTAGATATAACGCTGGGGTAGTTAGTTAAAAGATATTGTGTTGATAAAACAGAAATTTTATGGAGGCGATACTTAATGAAGTTAATTAAATTTGAAAAAAGGAGAGATGCTAATTGGATGCAATTGAAGCTGTTCGGAAAGCAATTTATCATTATAATGGTGAAGTAAAATTAGGTGGATGGCAAAAATGCAATATTAGGAAAGTTTATAAGAGAAGATTTAAATAAAGCAATCGAATTAGCAAGATTAAAAAGAAAAGAAATTTATAATATTGACAATTAAACAGAAATATTATAATAATAAACTAAAATAATTGATAAAATGACTGTTTTAGGAGGATGTAAATAATGAACGTTTTTAATTTATATAATAAGTTATGCGAATTGATTAATGATGGTTATGGAGAGTGTCGTATTTATTATAGGCAATATGAAGATGACAAAGAATTAGAGATGGTTCAAAAATCCAAGATGTTTGAATATAAAGATTTTGAAAAAACTAAAACAATGATTATTAATATGACCGAAGAAGAGTTTGCTCAAGTTATTCCTAATTCCAAAAAAATAGAAGATGTAATTAAGTTATATTAAAATATCAATTTTAAATTAGAATTAATTGAGCAAGGATTTGAACCTATTGTTCCGCAGGAATTTCAAAAAACAAAATTGCAATAAAAATATTCTTTTATGCCGGTGATAATTTTGGAAGACCTTGAATTTTGGAAAAATAAATGTTTTGAATTAGAAAAAGAAAATGAACAATTAAACGAAAGAATTATTGATCTGCGAGATGAAATTATCATTCTACGATTTTTATCTAAGACCGTATAAACGGTCTTTTTTATTTTTAAATTAGTATCATATTATCATCATTTTGTGCATACCTATAATTATCATTAAAAATAAGGAGGAAAATGAAAAACCCCCATGACTAGGGGGCGGGTGAGAAACTATAGTATTGTGATAATATCGTGTGCGAGGATTAAACCTAACCCTGCCATTGTGACCCAAAACATATTTAGTCAGCTCCTTTTCTAACCTTCTGACGTTAGTATTAACAAGTAAAAGAATATTATACATGAAAGAGGTGAAAAATTTTGAATATTTTAGATTATTTAAATATTTGTGGAACTATTTGTGGTGTTGTAGTTTTGGTTTGGTTAATAAAAATTTTTATAAAAGGGAGGTAGCATAAATGGATTTGTTTAGTTTGATTTTTGATGCTTTATCTCCGTATCTATTTTCAATTTTGAAACTTGCTTTAGCCTTAACTTTGTTTCAACATTCACTTAAATTAATCCGACATAGACTAGGCGGTATGGATCAGCACACCTACACTTCTCTTTGGACAACGTTTGTGGGGTATCTACTAGGAAGGGGTATCCCTATTATCGTTGGTTTAATTGACACTATTTGTAATGAAATACTTGCAAAAATGCCCCATTAAGGTAAAAGCCAATGGTAGAAAAAACAATCGAAGGAATTGTTGAAGGGATTATAAATTATCTACAAGGAGTATTGTTAAATTTAATTTCAATAGTCTGTATTGGTGTCGTTGGATACATTTTATATCAATGTATTCGTTTAATGTTTTTCGGTAATAAGGAAAATATAGGACAAAAAATTCTATTTGGTTATTTTGTTTTATTGTTGCTACGAGTATTTAATATAATATTATCTGTAAATATGAGGGGGTCAATATGAATATAGCTTTATCTCAAAAAATTGTAATGCTAAAAAAGTTAAGCATAGAACCATATCCATATTCTGTACTGAAAATTATTCCCTTCAAAACTGGTTATTCCGCAAAAACATTTGAACGCATGATGAACACTATTGCAAAATACAATAAACCTCTATTTGAAAGATTTGAATTACGAAGTGATAATCGAGAATTGATATATAGACCAAGACAACCACTATGTTATGAAGTGTTGATGACTCCAGAAAAAATCACATATTATTTTGTTATCCCAAGTTTATATAAAAATGTATTTATCAACAAAGCAAAATTTATTTTTGATAAATGCGATATTGTAGAAACACCAGATTACCTTGATGAATTTTATGGTGGAATTAAACAAAGTTTTCGGCATCAGGAAAATTCTTTGTTTAGCCTAAACTGTTCAGATCATGTTAATCTTAATGATAGTCTGTTGGTTCTACACAAAGATTTAATCCAACCAGAAGATAAATTATTAGTGCAATACCAATTTCTACCTCTCTGGGATTGGGAATGGAAGGATAAGTTTAAGCAGAATTTCAATAGGTATAAATCTACCGGAATAATTACCAATCCGAAGAATGTATTCGAATCATTATTCAAATTCGTAGATGAAGTAATTTATCAACTTGATTTAATTCTCAATGGTTTTATTGCTGGAGTATTAGGCGAGAGTGTTAATCAAATTCAAAAGGAAAAAGTTAATTTTGTTCAAGATTTATCTGCGGATACTAAGCACAAAACTATGTACGATGGGTTTAAAACAAGTATTAATCTCTATGTTAAATCTAATCCAACCACAACTGAAAATATTATCAGAAACTTAGAAACAATTTACAAAGATATTGATGGTGATAATACTTTGAAACCAATGAAACCACAAGAAATCAAAAAACAAAAGAAGGTTTATAAATTCATCTATGGTGATCCATTAGATAGAAGCAATATGCGAAACACATCTATTTGCAATACAAAAGAATGTGTTCAATTTATTAAAACTCCTTCTGAAAAAATGCTTATTGAATTTGAAGACATTTTAGAAAAAATCAATTTAGCAACTGTTAATATGCCAGGGGATTTGTTTAAGAATGGTTTACTATTAGGAGAGTTAAAGAAGGGCAGCACGTTCAAAACTGTGCGGTTTGGGAGTGACGTAGATAGTAATTCTAAACCGTTAGTTTATATCTCTCCACAATCAGGTGGTAAATCAAGTTTTATGAGAATGTATGGGATTGATGCAGTTGAACATGGAGAAAGTATATTTGCTTTTGATACGATTGACGGAAAAACGATTCGGATAATTAGGGATTATCTTTCTCCAGATTTTCCAGAAGAAAAAATTATTGTATTAGATTTTAGGGATAATGAATATGCTTTTCCTTTACTTTGGAATGAAATATCAGATCATTATTATCAACTATTAAATAATGCCAAAGACCAAATAGAAAAATTCAAAATATTAGAGGAGTTTGGAAGTGTAATAGGAAATGAATTAAAACGATTTATTGATACATTTCAAAGTGAAGATTCTTCACAAAATAAACTCACTCCGGCTATGCGGTCAGTGTTGACCGATTTAGCACAACTTGTTTTTATGAACAAAGGTAATTTTGGAATGATTAAAGATTGTATTTGGGATGTAAAACTTCGGCATCAACTATTAAAAAATTTGCAAATTCCAAATGAATTTGCTTTTGCAAAAAACATTCTTCAATTAGATTCGGATATTCAGGTTCGTACATTATCCGGTGTTGAAACCAGGTTAAATTTACTCATGGAAAATGCTACTTTGAAAAAATATTTTTCATTAGAAACTGATAAAAAATTAGATTTTGCACATTGGGCAAATAATGGATATTGTGTTTTATTTAGAATACCGGAAGAATTTTCGGATATTTTAGTAACCTTTTTAACGCAAAAATTGTGGTTAGCAATCAAATCAAGTCGATATGATATGGAAGAAAAGGATAGACCCATGACGCATCTACTCATTGATGAACCAAACAGATTTCCAACAATAATGTGTTTACTCATGGATCATATTATTGCTTCTCGAAAATGGCATTTGCGTTTCGTGTTTTTTATCCACAATATGAACATTTTTAGAATTATGGGAGATAATTTAAAAACTTCTGGTGCATCATTTATTATGCTCCCAACCTCCAGACAAAACTTTGAGCAAGTATCTGAATTTTATAAACCATTTGATTTTGATAGTTTGAAAGAAGTTGAAAAATTAATTGCAAAATCAGATGGGAAAAGGAGATATGCTTTATGCAGTCTACACTACAAGAATAGTAATTACCCCTGCATTGTGCAATTGCCATTACCTATTGAAATGCGTAGAGAAAAAGTTGATCGGAGTTATCTTAATGAAAAATGTGCGAAAGAATACGGCATTTCTCAAAGAGAATATTATGAAAATATGTTTAATAATCAAACAATAAGGGATGATATAGATAATAATAGGGTGTGGATTTGAGTGTAGAACCAATCTACACCCATAATATCCTTTTAGGCGTTCTAGATTGCGTTGTATGGGGTTTTATCATGGCGGTACATATATTTATATTCCCAATTTAATACCTCTTGATAAGACTTAAAAAAATAATTAAAATTTATTGATTGATTTGTTTGAATTATGGATTTTACTTTTTCAATGTTGTTGCCGATAATCATAATTGGTGGAAATTTATCAAACAATTTTATAAATTCATTGCTTAAATAGTACGTTTCCCATCTTTTAATTTTTTCTTCAAAACGCTTATTGCTCAGATCAATTTCAATCATATACCATCTACCGTCTATTTGTGATAGAATATCTGGACGGAATGAATATGGTTTGCCCTGATATTTAAATTTGATTTGTTGTTCCAATAAAAAATTATCAATGTTATGTGTAGATTTTATAAAAAAATAGAAATCTGCACACGCTAAAAAATGTGAAAGTTTATCTGTTTTTGATGGTTTTTTGTAAGGTTTTGATAAAAAACTGCTACATTTTCGAGAGATTTTATAAATATTTTTAGTGTTTTGGATAATTTCTAAAAAACCATGATCTGTTAAAAGTTTCATTCTTCTCATAGTTACTTTGTAATTACCATACAATCTTGTAATACGCTGTGAATTAAGGTATCCAACATTTGCTAAATCATTCAAAAACTCATAATCTCGATTTGTAATTTGCATAATTTTTACTCCTTTCACTAAATAGTTTTAATATTATAGTATAATTTTTAAAAAAAATGTAAAAAATAATTATTGTAAAAAAATCGATTATATATTATAATATTACTTAAAGGAGGATTAGAAATGGAGTATAATATGATAAAAAAAGAATTAGCAAAACTTAATACAAATAGACAAAATGCACGAAACAAGCTCATTCGATTCTGGGTAATGGAAAAGGGTATAGCACCGGAAGAGATTTCAGATAGAATAGAAACGCTTCTTGAACGTCCAGAAAATTATTCTATTGATCAATTAGAAGAGATTCTTCAAATTATTGGAAAGGAGGAAGAATAGAGGTGGAGATTGAATTTTATGATGAGCTATTAGCAGAATTTGCCAACAATGAACATATGTATTTACATTTTAAAAAATTAATTTTAGATATAGATAAAGATATTACTGAGTGGAACAAAAGTGATGTTAATAATTTCCTATTTGGCTTACGCAGTACCAGTCAAAATTCATTAAATAGATATTTACGTAGTTTACGTTATATTCATGAATATAGTTGTAAAAAAAAGAATATACCATATACACCCTTAAAACCATCTTTTACTATTAAAACTTATATTGATTATCCAAAACTCAGATCGCAAATCATTACTTATGAAGATTATATATTCATAAGAAATGAACTTGATTTTTATCTTGACGGAGAATTGCGAAATGTGCGAGATAAAGTAATTTTTGAATTAGCTTGGGAAGGGTTATCTGCGACTGAAATTAAACATTTGAAAGAAACAGATATAGAGTTTATTGATGATAAAATTAAAATTCAATTACAAAAACGTGTCATATGGATTACCGATCCAATAGTAGTTTTAGATATTAAACGATGTTTAAACGAAATACAGTATTACCAGATTAACTCCACGGGTGTAATAAAAAAATATAATTATAAACCAACCAAATATCTTATTAAACCAATAGAAATTAGAAGTGATATGTTTTATAAGCAAACCGCAGAAGTAACAATGATATTTGGAAAGATAGTTAAAAAACTGAGTTTAGATATAGGCAGAAAGTCAAAGGATTGGGATGGAACAGAACATGATTTAGACATTGAAGCATTAACTATTAAAAACATTAGGAGATCAAAAATGATTTATTTGCTTCAATTCAAATATATTACTGCTAAAGGTATTCAAGAAATATTTGGGAAACGACAATGGAAAGATATATCATGGCTTACAGAAATTTCAAGAAAGGTTTATGGCGAATAAACTTTTATTTTTTTTGATAATTTCGACAATTAGCGACAATGTTTTCTTGAATTACCAAAAATAAGTTGTTATACTAAATGCAACCATATATTTGAAAGGGATGATCATCTTGGATTTAGACTTTAACTCTACCCTTGTTGCTGACGTAGTAAAGGCATTTGAAGGTTGTTGTCATCCAGTAAGAGTTTATAATGTGGTTCGCCGGATACGAAGGGAGGATAGAGAAATGATATGTGGTCAAATAGTACAGTACAAAAAAGAACATAATGGATGTAATTTAGGACAAGTCATTTTAGCACTAAAAATTCCTTTAAAAACTTAGGGGAAACTTTTTCTAATCACTTGACAGACACATTATAATATGATACAATTAGTATGCTCAACTTTTTAGGTAGAGTATATTTTAATCTAAGGAGGAATTATTTATTGAGTCTTAAACAAACTGGTAATCGGGTGAATATTGAAGGTTGGTTGAATAGTAAAGAGTATGAAATTAAGGTTGACAGAAAAGACAAGGAGTTTATTTCGGGAACTATTAATATCAAGGTTGCCGAAGAAAACATTATCCCCGTAGAAGTATTTTCATACGCAAAAAAGAAAGATGGTGGGGATAATGCAGTTTTTAAAGGCTTACAAACTATATTTAATGATACCGTAGCTGCTAACGAAACTGATGATCCTAATAAGGTAACTAAAGTTAGAATTACTGCCGGAGAAATTAGAATTAATGATTTTGCTAATGCAAACAATGAAATTATTTCTGCCGTAAAATATAATACTAATTTTATCAATCGAGTAAACGAC
>DUOG01000124.1 GCA_012838945.1 Acholeplasmataceae bacterium
ATGGACGCTATATTTACGTGATGGAATTTATATATATTTTGGTGAATACCCTCAAACAATAAAAGAAGATAATGTTGTAATTAGTACTGAACAGGATTCAAGAGGTTATTTTTTAGGAAGTGATGGAGTATACTATGCAAAGGTAGTTGCTAGCCAACACGGATCATACAACTATTTCTCAGATGGTAAGAGGGTTACTAATGGCGTTATTTATTACTTTAAGGTTGAACCTATCAAGTGGAGAATCTTAAATGAAGGTAGTGGAGAAGCCCTAATTTTATGTGAGAGCATTATTGCCAATAAACGCTATGATGATCCTAGTAATAATTATAAAGAAAGTGAAATAAGAGCTTGGCTTAATGATCAGTTTTACAACACTGCTTTTACTAATCTGCAAAAACAACTAGTTATAACAACAGAAGTAGATAATAGTGTATATAGTACTGGATATGATCCAAACGCATATGCTTGTGAGAATACCTTTGATAAAGTATTTTTACTAAGTTATAGGGAAGTAACAAACTCTAGTTATGGGTTCAGTAGTGATTCGTCCGCATATGATACAGCAAGGCAAAAGGTAACATCTGACTATTCAAGAGCAACAGGAGCAGATACAACTACAAGTTCGCCTTATTATGGAAATGGCTTTTGGTGGCTCCGTTCGCCGGGTAGTAGTAATAGTCTTATCGCGCGTTACTTGAATAATGCCGGCTATGTGTACATCGGCGCCGTGAACTATACTTATAACGGTGTGGTGCCCGCTTTAAAAATTAAACTAAATTAAACTTGTTTAATTTGTTAATTTTTGTTAATCTAAATAATCTCTTTCTTTTGGGGAGAGAAGGGCTTTGCCCCTTCCCAAAAGAAAGTTTTGATGGGAAAGCGGATGAAAAAAAGTGAATTATTTGTAATGACAAAGGCCAAGGACCTTGCAAAATATATTTTAACAATTACCGAGAAATCTCCTAAGAAATTTAGATTTACTTTAGTTGTAAGAATTCAAAATTATATTTTAGATGGAATTGAAAAGATGTTAGGTCATACTAAAGTTGATACTACTTTGCAGTATGCTATGGTAGAACAGAATAATGTGAAATTAGTACATACCAAATTTTTAAGTTAAATTATATTTTAAGGTGTACGCAACCCTTTTTGGTGTACGTAAAAGCTATAAAAATCTTTCAAGTGTACGCAAAATTTTAAATTACATTGAGGTGTACGCAATGTATTAAAATTGGTGTTCTCTTTCATATAGAATTAATTGGTTTGATTTTATTATCAAGCCCTTTTTTATAAAAAAGAGAAATATTTCCAATGATTTATGGTACAATTAAGTAAGGGGAAAAATGAATTTGATTGGATTCAAGAGAAAAATGGAGGGTTAGCATGAAAAAGTATTTTAAAACATTGATAAGTTTACTATTAGTTGTTTTATTAAATTGTGGATTGGTGTTTGTGCTCAGTGGATGCCGGATATCAACTGACGAAAATGGATTAGTATACAATCCGATAAATAAAGGAAAAGAATACGAGGTATATGCTGGATCAAACTTTAATGTAAATTATACCGAAGTTGTTATTCCGGAAACACATAAAGGTAAGCCTGTTACAAAAATCGTGAGTCATGGTTTCCACAATCTGTTCAAATTAAGTTCTGATGGTTTGAGAGTTGGTCAGACGGATAAAATCAAATCAATTCATTTGCCATCAACGATAAAAAGCATTGGCGATAAGGCGTTTTATGGTTGTGATTTAGAAAAAATAACAGCTGATACTGGCAAGTACAAAAGTGATAATAATTGCATTATTGAAGTATCCACAAATACATTAGTGTTGGGGATAAAAAATAGTGTAATACCAGAATATGTCGAGAGTATCGACGCAAATGCTTTTCTTGGTTGTGCAGGATTAGAAAGTATTGAGATACCATCATCGGTAACCTATATCGGTAATAAGGCATTTTACGAAACGGGAATATGGAATAATACACCTGATAATAGTGTAGTTTATGCAGACAAGTGGGTTGTTGGATATAAAGGAAATCCAGAAAAAACAGTATCCTTTCAATCAGGCACAGTAGGTATTGCAAACTTTGCATTTTATTCGAATGATTTTATAGAACAAATAGTGATGCCTGACACTATAGTATACATAAATGATGGAGCTTTCTATAATTGTAATGCTGTGAAAGAGGTATTGATGTCATCATCAATCAAATACATTGGGAAAAATGCTTTTGCCCATTTTGGGGAAATAGAGAATATAGTTTTACCTTCTTCAATTATTAGTATTGGAGAAGGGGCCTTCAGTCAAAGTTTTAAGTTAAAAAACTTTACACTTCCGTCGTCGGTAACTAGTATTGGGGATGGCATTCTCGCCGGTTGTAGAAGTTTGGAAAGTATTAATGTTGATGAAGGAAATAGTGTTTATAAAAGTGATGGTAATTGTATTATAGAGATTGCTTCAAATAAGTTGATATCTGGATGTAAAAATAGTGTAATCCCGCCGTATATTACAGAGATTGGAGATTATGCATTTTATCAAATAACTCATTTTACTAGTATTGAAATACCATCATCAGTAATTAGTATAGGTAATTTTGCATTCTTTAATTGCGCATATTTGGAAAATGTCACTATACCAACATCGGTAAAAAGTATCGGAAGTAATGCATTTGCACACTGTAGTCTAGGAAGCATCATCATCCCAGTTTCAGTTACAACTCTTGGAGAAGATGCATTTAATAATTCTCATATAACTATTTACGTGGAAGCAACAAGCAAACCAAAAAATTGGTCGGATAATTGGAATAAGTCAAATTGCCCAGTTGTTTGGGGATACAGTAAGTAGGTGATCTACCATGAGAACATATGACTTTCATGGTTCAATTGAAATAAGTGAAATAGACAGAGAAATAAGGCATATATGCCATATAGAATCAACCGCCTTTAAATTGTTAACAGGTTATGGTTCTAGCAGTGGTATATCAAGATCAAAAAATGCCGCAATGAAATCCCTGGCTAAAATAAAAAGGGAAGGACTTATAAAAGATTATTTCAGCGGTGATGTACTAAGTGAATTGCATTCCAACACCAACTCTTATGAATATCAGATGAAAAGCAAATATAAACAAAGGCTTAAAAATGATAAAGATTTTGGTAATGATGGAATTATCTTTGTTTTTATAAAATAATAATGGAGCGCATCTTCTTAAAAGAGGTGCGCTTTTATATATAATTTGTTGCTAATCTTACTTATATGTTATTATATGTCTATACATGCAATTTGAGAAAGGGTTTGAAATCAATGAGTGAAAAGGGATATGTATATGTACTTACTAATCCGAGTTTTAGAGATGACTGGGTTAAAATCGGCAAAAGCAAAAGACTACCCGAGGTAAGAAGTAGAGAACTATATAATACTGCGGTGCCTCTACCATATGAAATATATGCTACACTTCAAACTGTAAAATACAAAGAAGCTGAACGTATGATCCATCGAAGTATTGATAGGATTTCTAATCTAAGAATAAATAAAAGTCGCGAGTTTTTCAATATAGCCCCTGAGGATGCGTATGAGATTTTGGCCGATATTAAAGAACTTTTAGGCGAAGAAGCCATATTAGAATTAAAGGGCGATAATATAGAAATATCTAAGGAAGAAAATGTTGGTACTAGAAGAAAGGCAAGTCAAAGATTTGATTTCTATTCTAGAGGTTTAAAAGATGGAGATGTTGTTCGTTTCATTGGTGATAACACTACAACAGCAATAGTAGCAAGTGAAAGACAGGTCTTGTTTGAAAACGAATTATGGACTTTATCTGGATTGGCTAGAGAATTATTTACAAGACTAGGAACTGTTAACTCAAGTGGTGCTTATCAAGGACCAGCATACTTTACGTTTAATGGGATAAAGTTAACTGATTTACCAGTTAAGAACAAGGAAAATTAGAATATAATAAATACAAGTGTTTTAAGAAATAATGTTTGACTGTGAATGTCAAACCTTTTTTACAAAAAACAATTATCTAATTTTTATCTTGTGGTACAATAATTAAAAAACTGCTACATAAAGGGAGAATATTATGGATCAAAGATTACGAGGAAAAGGAAATTTTACAATTGAAGAAATAATGGATTTTTCATCACGTAAAGAAGATTGGTTGGAACTAGAGCGAAAACTCAGCATAGATTATGTTATTGAGAAAATAATTATTCAAGACTCAAAATCAGCTGGTTGGGGAGTTAACTAACGAGTTGGTAAAAACTCATTATGTTATATTCATCCTGAAATCAACGGTTTATTTATTGCAGTTCAAATAAGGGAAGCTGTTATTGAAAATATTAAAGCACAATTAAGTGATTATGCTTTGAAGGTCTGGGAGAACCGTTATCCTTGTGGTGAGGGTGGTTGGATGTGGTATCGCTTGACTCAGTCAAATCAGATTGATGAGGTGAGATTACTACTTAACAACAAAATTAGACCAATTAAATAACATCAAAAAAGGGTTCGTTTTTTAAATGAATCCTTTTTTTAATCAAATTACAACAAAGTATTACGAAATTACGTAAATGCTTGACAAAGTTTTATTGTTGTAGTATTATATTAATGCGTAAATACGTAATTATATATAAAGGAGGCCATATGATGAATAGAGATTATGGTAAAGAAATAGACGGTTTAAAAGAGCAAATTGAAATGTTAAAGGATTTACTTTCAAACTATAGAAATGATGCTAATCAAGAAAAGGAAAACAAACCATTAAAAAATATTGACAGAATGGACAATATGCATCCTGATAAAAGATTAGCAGAATTGATGAAGGAGCTCTGTGAAAAAGCTGATCAAAGAGATTCAACTGGTGCTATTACTTATTTAGGTGTTTATTCTTCAGGAGGAAGACAGTCAAATTGGATTCGCAATCAAGTAGATACTAACAATCTATTGAAATTAATCGAAAGTAATACAGCAACCAAGGTCTTAGCATGTATTGGTAATAATGATCGGTTAAAAATAATGTTAGCTATTTTGCGAGGTCCTAAGACAGTGGCTCAATTAGTTGAAGAATGTGGGTATAATACCACTGGTCAAGTTTATCATCACCTTAAACCGCTACTTGCTGCTGATATTATCAAAGAAGAAGGTAGCAGTCGTGGAGTATATGCAATTCAACCACATCGGGTTCAAGGTATTTTAATGTTGTTGGCTGGTATCAGTGATTTATACAATCCAAAATATACCCAAGGAAATTGGGAACTGGACTAATGAGTGAGAATTGTATCAAATTGTTTGGTTTACATATACTACCGATAAGTTTTCCGAAAATCATATTGATAAAGGGTGAATTATGAAAACGAAAAAGAAACAAAAAAGCACATTAATTAATATCTATAATATTAATCCTAAAACATCAGCGTATATGATTGAGGTATCACTAGATGATTATGCGGAATTATTCAACGGATGGGATGCCTCGCCCCTACGAAGAAGAGACTTAGAACCAGAGTTTTTGGATTTTCTTGAACAATGTGGATCAGAAGTTCCGATTAAAAATAAAATCGAATTGTATTTATACTTACCAGAAAGACTGAAAGATGAAGAGAAAGAAAAAAGAAGTAAGACAGGTATAATCAATAACTTCAAAGTTGTTTTATTTCTTATCAATAAGAATCTCAAAAAGATGTATCGTCAAATTGTCACCAACATTATTTTAAGTTCAATGTTTTTGATAGCTGCGTATTTTTTAAAGAATGTTGTTATGGTGGATGGGATCTTTTCAACTATTTTTGTTGAAGGACTTTATATTGGTGGATGGGTATTACTCTGGGAAGCTTTCTCAGTTTTCTTCTTTGATAGTTATGAAACCCGTCAAAGACGAAAAATATTCTTAAGATTTTTAAATATGAAAATACATTTTAAATATTTGAAGGATTAATCTAAAAAAGGTATCTGAGTAGATGCCTTTTTTGACTATTGCATAACGAGAATTATTCTCTTAAAACTTGATGTGGACTTGTTAATAAAATGTTGATATAATGTTAGTGAAGATTAAGAAAGGAGAATTTTTGTGATCAACTGTTTAGGAGAAAACTTAAAAAAACTAAGAAGGGATAAAGATTTAACGCAAGAAGAACTTGCTGAAATACTAAATGTTTCAGCTCAAAGTATTAGTCGATGGGAAACAAATATGGGTTATCCTGATATTGAATTACTCCCGGCACTTGCAAATTTTTTTGGCGTTTCAATTGATTATTTATTAGGAGTTGATCTTTATCAAAAACAAGAACGGATAAATGATATTTGTAATCAGATTATGGAATGTAAGAGAAAAGGAAATCGCGAAGAAGCAATCAAGATCGCTAGAGAAGGAATTAAAGAATATCCAAATGATTTTCAAATATTACATTTATTAGCGTCCTGTCTTTTTAATTATGGTAAGAATCCGGAAGAAAGAAGTGAAAATCAAAATGAAGTTATTGAGATATGTGAGAATATTTTAAGTGGTTGTCATGATGACTCCATCAGACAATTCGCTTCAATGCTCCTTTGTTATACCTATCCGCAGTCTGGAAGGTTAGAAAAAGCTATTGAATTAGCAAATAAGATGCCAACTTATTTTATAACTTCTAATGAAATACTAAAAAATATTCTAAAAGATGATGAAAAGAAAAAGCATGTTCAAGGTAATTTCATATCCATTTTACAACTTATAGTTAGAAATGTTGAGGAGTTATTTGCCTTAAGTAGAGACTTCGATGAAAAGGTTAAAATTATAAAAGCATCAATTAAAACTTTTGAAGGTTTCTTTGATGAGGAAGACTATTACTTTTTTCATTGTTTAATTGGTCCATTCTATCGTTATTTAGCTGCGCTTTATGCGGATCAAGGTTTGAAAGATGAAACGATATCTTATCTAAAGAAAGCAGCGGAACATGCTATTAGTTATGACAAAAGACCGCAAGAGTATACCTATAAATCTACTTTTCTAAAAGGTTATCATGATAAACGAGAAAATGTTGTAACCGATTCACCTATTAGCCAAAGCTATAATCTTTTAACCAAAATAAGTGATCAACGATATGATTTTATTAGAAATGATCAAGAGTTTGTCGCAATAATTAATAAATTAAAAGGATGAAAAAAAGACGGGATTAAACCCGTCTTTAGTGAGCAATCTTTATCACTACGACTTACATATAAAGATATTGCGTAGCCTTTCGATAATAGTAATTATCTATGATTGCTACGGTAATATTTTAGCCATTCAGTTTTAAAATATGCAAAGAAAATGATAGAAAATTTTGCTAAAAAATGAAATTTTCCATTAACAAAATAACCGTTTAGACAGACTTATGTCTGTCTTTTTCTAACGTTAGTATCTATTCTGAAAGAAAGTTTTATTCATAAATGAAGGTATTTTTTGTCCTTGTTTTATTCGACAACCTTTTTCATGTATTTACATAATACTATCTTTTTAAATGGTTTGATTTTTTTTCCTAAATGTGGTATACTATATATACTATATCATAGGTTATTTTATGATTATAGTTATCAAAAAGCAATTATATATTGCATTAGCAATTATATATTGCACCCAAGAAAAAAAGAGGTGAGAGATTATGGGAATTAGAGAACAGGTTGAGAAGGTAAAGAAATCCTTAGTCGATTATCCCAATGTAAAAATTGTTGCAGCCACTAAATATGTTGGTATTGATGAGACAAGAGAAGTGGTTGAAGCAGGAATTAAAGATATAGGGGAAAATCGAGCGGAAAGTTTACTAGAAAAGTATGAAGCGCTATCAGATTTAGATATAACTTGGCACTTCTTTGGTGTTCTTCAGACCCGAAAGGTTCGTTCAATAATCGATAAAATTGATTACTTACATTCGCTTGACAGTTATTCCACTGCAAACGAAATCAATAAACGACGCAAAGAACCTTTGAAATGTTTTGTTCAAGTAAACATATCAGAAGAATCAACTAAGTCTGGACTTGATCCATCTAAAGTTGTTAATTTCATAAAAGGATTATCAAAATATGATAAAATTGAAGTAGTAGGTTTAATGACAATTGCTAAACTTACTTTTGATGATGTTCTATTAGAAAATTATTTTATTAGAATGCGTAGATTACAAGAACAAATTCAAGCATTAAATCTTCCTTATGCCCCATGTACAGAATTATCAATGGGAATGAGTAATGATTATTTGCTGGCGGTTAAATATGGGGCGACTATGGTTCGTCTCGGAAGAACTATCTTTAACGATAATTAGAAGAGTTTTTAGTTTTAAGAAAGGGTGGTCATTTTGTTTTTTAAGAGGAAGAAGACTTCTAGTGACGAAGATAATGCAAATGAGCGATTGAAAAAACTAAAAAAACAAACAATGATATCCGCCTTTGATATGATGAGAGCTGAGACGGTAATTAGTCGTGATCAACTATTTGACCTTTGTGATACCATTATTAATGGTAACGCCCTTCTAGCTAACTTTGAGAAGATGGATGTTGAAGATGCAAATTATATGTTAACCTTTTTATCAGGGGCTGTTTATGCATTAAATGGGGAGATCCATAAAACTGGACCAAAGACCTTTCTTTTTGCTAGGGCCGAATCATATGCGGATGGAACATTATATCAATATATTGAGGACATCAAATAATGGGAATTATTAAACTATTACTAATTTATCTATTCTATATACTTAACTCATATTTCTACTTTATGATAGCTGTTGTTATCCTTAGTTGGGTTCCAGGTATCAGAGAGTATAAATGGTTTAGAACTTGTGAAAAAATATCAGATTTTTATCTAGGACGATTTAGAGGCTTAATAGTCATTGGTTATCTTGACTTAACTCCGATTTTAGGATTTTTCATCTATCAAATGGCTTTAAGAGGAATCGTTCTCCTAGTCAATTATATATAATTATGGAATTTAATTTTGATGATATTTTATCTCAAGTTGAACGGGGAAAAGTTGTTTTAACCAAATTCCTTGATGAAAGTGAACAAGCAGAATTAGAATCTAACTTATCTGATAAAGTTAAAGTTCAACTCTTTGGTGGCTATCAAAATGCTGAACGAAAGCGTGCCTTAATTACTGAGGTTGATTATGATTTTGATGATTTTAATTTGGTAGCCTATCGAATAGACTTCCCTCGAAAATTCACTCAAATTAATCATCGTCATGTATTGGGGACAATTATGAGTCTTGGTGTTAATCGAAACACTATTGGTGATATTATCATCGGTGAGGATATTTATCTTATTGTTACCAAAGAAATTGCGAAATATCTAATCGATAATTTGACCGAGATAAATCGAACCAGGGTAACCTTGACTAATGTTGACTTAGATTTATTAGATGAGTTAAATCTAAACGAGCCTATAAAAGAAGAAATAATAGTATCAAGTTTACGCTTAGATGCTATTGTTGCTCAAGCTATGAATGTATCACGTAATGATGCAAGTAAACATATAATGATGAAAAATGTCAAAATAAATCATAAGATATGTGAAAAGACTTCACAAATCTGTAAAATTAATGATATAATAAGTATAAGAAAATATGGTCGAGTAGTTCTCTTGGATATTAAACGAGTAACAAGAAAAGAACGTATCGTCCTATCAATTGGTATTTGGCGATAACCTAGCTGTTTATTAGATTAACTTTAAGCGAATTAGGGATTGGTGTGAGCCTAAGAAGAAAGATCTAATAAACGATCACTAGTTAGCCTGTCAGAAGAAATGAAGTAGACCTGACCGTTACTTTCGCGTTAAGAAAGCCATTGAGAGCACATTTATGTGAACTAAGGTGGTACCGCGCACATCCTGCGTCCTTAGATTAGGACACTTTTTTACTTTAGAAAGGAAGAATTTCTATGACAACGAATAAGAAAGATTTTAAAGACACTCTTTTAATGATGAAAACCGATTTTCCTATGCGCGGAAATCTCGGGGTTAAAGAAGTTGATATTCAAAAAGAGTGGGAACAATTAAATTTATATCAAAAACGCCTAGAAAAAAATAAAAATAGAACACCATTCTATCTCCATGATGGTCCTCCATATGCCAATGGGGACATTCATGTTGGACATGCATTAAACAAGATATTAAAAGATTTCATTATTCGTTATAAATCAATGACGAATAATTATGCACCTTATATTCCAGGATGGGACACTCATGGTTTACCGATTGAAACTGCTCTTGGAAAAGACAAAAAAGTTGATCGAAAGAATTTAAGTATTAGTGCATTTAGAGAATTGTGTACTAAATATGCTTTAGAACAAATTGACAGACAACGCGTTGATTTCAAGCGTTTAGGTGTTTTAGGGGCTTGGGATAATCCATATTTAACCCTTGCACCAAAATATGAAGAAGCACAAATTAAAGTATTTGCGCAAATGGTTAAAAAGGGATTAATCTTTAAGGGATTAAAGCCAGTTTACTGGTCACCTTCAAGTGAAACTGCTTTAGCAGAAGCTGAAATTGAATATTATGATGTTAAGAGTCCAGCAGTCTATTTAGCCTTTAAAGTATTAAATGGCAAAGACATTCTGTCACCAGATTGCGAATTAGTAATTTGGACCACAACCCCTTGGACAATTCCAGCTAACCTAGCCATTTGTGTTAACCCAGAACTTGATTATGTAGTAGTTAGTTATCAAGAAAGATATTTCGTGGTAGCAAAAGAATTAGTGAAAAGTTTTACTGAAAAAATTGGCGCTACAGATTATAGCATCCTTAAAGAAATTCCAGGTGCTGATTTAGAAGGCATCACTTATCACCATCCACTATATGATCGAACTTCCCCAGTTATTTTAGGGGATCATATAACTCTTGATGCTGGTACTGGACTGGTACATACAGCCCCAGGCCATGGTGAAGATGACTTCATTGTCGGACGTAAATATAATCTAGATATTTTATGTCCAGTTGATAGTCGCGGTTATATGACCGAAGAAGCTGGTGAGTTTGCTGGGTTGTTTTATCAAGATGCCAATAAGGTTATCTTAAAACGTTTAGAAGAAGAAAAATCATTACTTCATTTAGAATATATTACTCACAGTTATCCTCATGACTGGAGAACCAAAAAACCAATTATCTTTAGAGCAACCCCACAATGGTTTGCCTCCATTGAAGCCTTGAAAGATGACTTGTTAAAGGCTGTTCATAATGTAGAGTGGATTCCAACCTGGGGTGAAATCCGTATGACCAATATGATTAAAGACCGCACTGAGTGGTGTATTTCTCGTCAACGAGTATGGGGAGTGCCAATTCCAGCCTTTTATGCGGAAGATGGAACTGCCATCTTAGATGAAAATATCATCAATCATATTGCAACTTTATTTGGTCAATATGGCTCAAATATTTGGTATGACAAAGAAGCAAAAGACTTGCTTCCAGAAGGCTATACTCATCCAGGAAGCCCTAATAACATCTTTGTTAAAGAAACAGATACGATGGATGTTTGGTTTGACTCAGGAACTAGTCATCAAGGTGGTTTTGTTAACTTTGGTGGCGTTTATCCAGCAGATTTGTATCTTGAAGGTTCTGACCAATATCGTGGTTGGTTCAATTCAAGTTTATCGACTGGAGTTGCTTTAACCAAAGAAGCTCCATATCGTACTGTTTTGAGTCATGGATTCGTCTTAGATGGTGAAGGTCGTAAGATGAGTAAATCACTTGGAAATGCAATTGATCCTCAAAGTGTTATTCGTGAATATGGTGCTGACATCCTACGTTTGTGGGTTGCTAGTGTTGATTATCAATCTGATGTTAGAATCTCCAAGGATTTATTAAAACAAACAAGTGATGCTTATCGAAAGATTCGCAACACCTTCCGATTCTTGCTTGGAAATCTCTTTGACTTTGATCCAGCAACTGACCAAGTTCCATATGAACGCTTACCAGAAATTGATCAATATATGGAATGTCGCTTAAATGAGATCATTGAAAAGGCTCATGAAGCTTATCGACAATATAAATTTGATGAGGTAACAAGAACTGTTCTGACTTATATGAGTAATGATTTGTCATCATTCTATTGTGACTTTACTAAAGATATTCTCTACATTTATGAAGCTAATGCACATGCTCGTCGTAGTATCCAAACTGTCTTCTATCACCATTTAGTAGCACTTACAGCACTCTTAACTCCAATCATTCCTCATACAACCGAGGAAGTATATCGTTATCTACCGGGTGAAAAAGAAGAAAGTATTTACTTATGTGATATTCCAGTAGCGATTAAACATTCAAATAGTGCAGAACTTTTGAAGAAATATAATCAATTCTTAGAATATCGCGACGATGTTTTAAAAGCATTAGAAGAAGCAAGAAATAATAAAGTTATTGGAAAGAGTTTTAATGCTCACTTAATTATTAATCCAACTCCAAAAGCAGCAAAACTGCTTGCGAGTTTACAAATTAATCTCCAACAAGTCTTTATTGTTTCTAAGTGCACCATTGTTGATTATGAACTTGATGCACCTACTTATGATTTAGGACAAATTTTAGTAGAAGCCGCTGATGGTCCTACTTGTGACCGCTGTTGGCAAATTGTAGACCATGTCGATGATGAAGGACTCTGTGATCGTTGTCATCAAATAGTAATAAAATAATGGGAGGTTTTTATGGCCATAACGATTCATTTTTTTCGTAATCGAAACTTAAAAAGAATAGAATACGACAAACTAATTAGTTATTTCACTGATATGCCATCTTTTCGTCGTTATGATGCTGATGATTTTGTAGAACTATTAAACCTCGACGAAAATTTTGAATTGTCTTACCGTTTTTTAATAACTAAACGTTCACGGGTAAATAGTATTTATAATTTGAGTCCTGATTTTGTGAATATTAATTTCTTACTGGAGTTTCCATTATTGATTCCATCAGTAATGGCTCGTGAGATCTTAAAATTAACTCAAGAAATGTGTAAAATCTTTGAACTTGAGACATACTATAATGGAATTCAAAACATAGAACCATTTAATATGGTGAAACTAATCAATTACTTTGAAACCGAACGAATGCTATATTTGGAAAAAAATAAAGTAGTTGATAAGTACTTCTTTAATAAAGATAAACTAAGTACTATTTGTAAATTCCAACAAAACATTGATAATTTAAGAGACATCTATAAAGATGATTATAAGGTTAATCGATATAAAATAATGGTTAATCCTAATAATGATGATGTTGTAATCAGTGTTGGATGGCAATTAGGCACACCAATGGTTTTTCCACCATATTTAACTCATGTTCAAATTGAAGATGATAATAATCTTCCGATTATGATTCCAGCGGATATTTTCTTTAAGTATACAAGTAAATATTTGACTGAGGTAAAAGAATTTTTGCCAGAGATGTATTTATTAAAAGCTAAACAAGCCCAAAAGGTCAAAAAATACTTGCGTAAATTTAAGAAAGAATCTATCCCTGCCAATTTCTATAAGGTGATACGCATCTCAGATTTACTGGAGGAATAATGTTAAGAATTTTAAAGTACCTTTTTGGTATGGTATTAATTGCTTTAGCAATTAGATTAGAAGTTAATGCCAAAGTAGGGGTAGCATCATTAGATATTGTCCAATCTAACATCGGTTTCTTATTAGGGAGCGATGTCGGTTTAGGGGTTTTCCTTTTTTCCGGAATTCTATTAATTATTGCATTAATTATTAGAAAGGATTTAAAACCACTTTGGACCGCGATCCCCCTTGTTGTTGTTTCTGTATTAACTGATTTATTTGACCCATTAGTATTACTAATATTTAATGAGTCATTAATTTCAAGGATTATTGAGTTTACCATCTCGCTAGTCTTTATGGCTTTAGGAGCAGCATTAATGATTGTTTCCAAATATCCACCGACTCCCTATGATAATTTAGTGGTGACGATTGTGGAAAAGACCGGTCATGAAATATCAAAAGTGCGTCTTGGATTGGAAATATGTTTCGTTCTTCTCGGAGCTCTCCTAGCTTATATTTACGGCAACTTCTGGGAATCATTTAATGTTGGAACCTTTATCTATGCTGTTGTTACTAGTTATCTATTACAATTTTTTGTGAAAAAATTGGAAAGGAGTAAAAATGGATATTAATAAGTTGATTGATCATACTGCTCTAAAAGCAGTAACAACATCAAAGGATGTTGAAAAACTATGTCAAGAAGCAATTGCAAACAACTTTAAGAGTGTTTGTGTCAATCCGTCTTTTGTTAGTTTAGCTAAGAAACTTCTAACTGGTTCAGATGTATTAGTTTGTACTGTTATTGGTTTTCCACTAGGAGCTAATACTAAAGAAGTAAAAGGATTAGAAACAGCTGATGCTATCAAAAATGGCGCCGATGAAATTGATATGGTTATCAATATCGGTAAAGCTAAAGAACACGATTATAAGTATATTGAAGAAGAAATTAAAACTGTGGTTGCGGCAGCAAATGGCCGTACCGTCAAAGTAATAATTGAAACATGCTACTTAACAGAAGATGAAAAGACTGCTTGTTGCTTATGTGCAGTGCGTGCTCAAGCCGATTTTGTTAAAACATCAACTGGCTTTGGTACTAGTGGTGCTAATCTTTCTGATATTAGAACAATGCGTAATGCAGTTGGCGATGGTTTAGGTGTTAAGGCTAGTGGTGGTGTTCGCACCTTGGCTGATGTCCTAGCCTTTGTTGAAGCCGGCGCAACTCGTATTGGCACTAGTAGTGGTGTTCAAATTATGAAAGAAGCCGGAGGTGAAGTGAAATGATTCCAACTCCTCATATTGGAGTCAAAGAACAAGGCGTAATTGCTAAAGTAGTATTGATGCCTGGTGATCCATTAAGAGCGAAATTTATTGCTGAGACGTTTTTAGAAGACGTTGTCCAATTTAATACTGTTCGTAATATGTTTGGTTATACTGGAACTTATAAAGGCGAAAAAATATCAGTTATGGGTTCAGGAATGGGTATGCCAAGCATTGGGATTTACTCATATGAATTATATGCTTATTACGGCGTTGAAAAGATTATTCGAGTGGGCTCATGTGGAGCATACTCTGATAAATTGAATCTTTATGATGTAATAGTTGTTAAAGATGCTTATAGTGAATCTACTTTTGGAAAAGTTGCTTATGGTGATGATCGTGAGATCATGCCAAGCAGTAAAGAACTTACCGAAGAATTATTAGAAATATCTAAAAAGTTAGGTATCAAAGTCTTCTATGAGACAATTCATTCTTCTGATGTTTTTTACCATCATAGCGATGATTTTAAATTTACTGATTTGGTAGAAAAATATAATTGTATGGCGGTTGAAATGGAATCATTTGCATTATTCCATAATGCCAATTACTTTAAGAAACAAGCAGCCTGTCTTTTAACAGTTTCAGATTCGCTTGTTACTCATGAAGCTACTACAGCAGAAGAACGACAACTTGCATTTGATCAAATGATAAAAATTGCTTTAGAAGTTATAAAATAGAGGTCATGGGCTTAAAACAATTAGGTTGAAATTAAAGAAAACTTAATTCTTTAAGCCTTTTTTTTATTAAAAATATTAGATTTGGATATACTAAAATCAAGAACAAAGTGAGGACTTGAGATGAAAATATTAGAATACAATGATAAGAAAATTTATTTTGAACCCACTTCAAAATTTAAAACAGTTTTAATTGGTGTTATTTTTTCCAATGAACTAAAAGTTGAAGATCTCGCTAAAAGAGCTCTCCTCGCCAAAGTTATGAAGAAAAAAACAGAAAAATATCCAAGCGAACAAGCTTTACTTCATCATTTACAAAATCTCTATGATATGAAGTTTGCTTCATTTATTAGCCGAAGAGGATTAGTATCTTCAATGTGCTTTTTTATTGATTCAGTAAACAGTAAGTATCTAGAAGATAAAATAAATTTACTAGATGAATCATTCATCTTTTTGAACGAAGTCTTGAATAAACCTTATTTGGTAGATGGAAAGTTTGATGAAGGTTTGTTGGAACGGGAGCGACGCTTAGTTATAGATGATATCAATCGCATCTATAATAATAAAACTCTTTATGCAACTGATAAACTAGTTCAACATATGTTTTCCAATGAAAAGTATCATTACCGTTTGAGTGGGGAACTAGAAGATGTCAAAGAGGTAACCCTTAATGATCTAAACGATGCTTATGATGATTTGTTAAACAATTCAGTAATTGAACTTTTTGTAATCGGTGATGTTACGGAAGAAGAAGTAATGGCTTCCGTCGCAAAGCTTCAACTTCCAACTGGCAAAAAGATGGATTTACAGTATTTGGATACTGAAACTAAGGAAGAACTCACTGGTGAAGAGATCATTGAAGAACAAGAGATTAATCAATCAAAACTATGTATAGGTTATCGCAGTGAAATTCGCTATATTGATGACTTATATTATCCTATGTTAGTGTTCAATGGTGTCTTTGGTCGTTACTTCCATTCTCGACTCTTTCAATCAGTTAGAGCTCAACACAGCCTAGCGTACTACATCAATACGAGTTATGATGAGCGAAAAGGCTCCATTATCTTAACAAGTGGGATCAATAATAAAGATTATTTAAAAACTGTTTCTTTGATATCAAAAGAATTAGAGTCAATAAAAGAAGGTAATATTAGCGATGAAGAAATGGAAACAACCAAAAAGGCTATCATCAATGAAATTTGGAAAAATGATGATAATCAATTTGGGATGTTTGGTGAAATATTAGTTGCGACGGAAAATGTTCCATTAAAGACCAAAGAAGAAAAAGTAGAGTTGATAAATAAAGTCACTAAAGAACAAGTAGTTGAATGTGCTAAAAGATTAATGCTTGATACGATCTTTTTATTAAAAGGAACAAGTGAAAATAATGGTGAAGGTGAGTTAGATGAAGAAGATAACGAATGATTTATTAAAAGAAAGTTACTACTATGAAAAATTAGATAATGGATTACGGGTTTATCTTTGGCCCAAAGAAGACTTTAATAAAACCTTTGGGATTATGGCAACCCGATACGGGTCAATTGATCGTAAATTTGTTCCTTTAGATAGTGATGATTATGTTGAAGTACCTGATGGTATTGCCCATTTCTTAGAACATAAATTGTTTGATATGGGTGATGTGGATGCCAATGATTTATTTTCCGAATTAGGGGCAGAAGCGAATGCTTATACTTCATATGATCGCACTGCTTATCTTTTTTCAGCAACTACCAATATTGATCAATCATTAACTTTATTACTTGACTTTGTGCAACAATCTAACTTTACTGATGAGGCAGTTGAACGTGAACAAGGAATTATCGAACAAGAATTGTTGATGTATTTAGATAAACCTTCCACCGCAATCTATACCGGTTTGTTAGAAACCATGTTTGAAAAAAACCATGTTAGGATTGATATTGGTGGCACACTTTCATCTATCAAGAAAATTAATAAAGATCTCTTAGACCTTTGTTATCAAACTTTTTATCATCCATCCAATATGGTTTTAGTTGTGGTTGGTAAGTTTGATGCTGAACATATTATGACATTGATTAAAGAAAACCAAGCTAAAAAAACTTTCATTCCTTATAAAAAGATTAAGCGGGAATATTTATGTGAAAACAATGTGGTCTTTAAATCATCAGCTGAAAGAAAAATGGATGTCATTATTCCTAAAACAGCGGTTGGATTAAAGATTGGCTATGAAGGCTTAACTGGTCATGAGTTGATGAAAAAGAATTTTGCGTTAAATATTTTAATTGATATGTTCTTTGACCAGTCAAGTGATAATTATCAATATCTACTTGAAAATGAAATCATCAATAATACTTATGGTTATAATGTCTTTTATGAAGAGACTTATGCTTATGTTGACTTTTCAACTGAGAGCCTTAAATATGAAGAGTTTAATGATTTTATTAAGCAGAAGTTACTTGAATTAAAGGATGCCAAAATTGATCCGGAGACTTTTGAAAAATATAAGCGGATTAATATTGCTGATGTCATTCGAAAGTTTAATTCTCCAGAATACATTGGAAACCTAATCATTGATATGGATTTCAAAAACTTAACCTTATTCGATGTATTAACGGATTTATTAGAACTGACTATTGAAGATCTTAAAGAGGTAAGGAGCTTATTTATACCAGAAGCCTTATGTACCTTTGTAATTAAACCAAAAAAGAAAATAAGTTCCTATTAGGGTGTTTTTTCTAAAGGATAGGTAATCGTTAAAAATAATCAATCATTTATGAATTAAAACGGACAAATATTTATAAATTGTCCGTTTTTTTATTAAAAAAAACGCGATAGGCTTTTTGCTATTTATTTTAGACTTTGTTATAATACATTTGTCAACTTGCATGGTATTATATTCAAGGAGGTTTTAAATGATTAATCAAGTTATTTTAGTTGGTCGTTTAGTGGATAATCCTGTGCTCTATGAAACGGAAAATGGAAAGACTGTAACGACCATCACCCTAGCTGTTAATCGTTCATTCAAAAATTCAAATGGCGATTATGACACGGACTTCATTAGATGTACACTATGGCAAGGACTCGCTCAGTCAACGAGCGAATATTGTGAGAAGGGATCAACCGTGGGGATTAAAGGTCGATTATCAAATCGAACCATTAAAATTGATCATTTACCAGATGGTGAAAAAACTCCAATAGAGACTCCCTTTAATTTAAAAATGATGGAAGTGATTGCGGAAAAGATTACTTTCATCAGTTCCAAGAGAAACTAAAAATAACATTTTTAGTTGGCCCCCTTTAAGAAAAGACAAGTTTATTAATAACTTGTCTTTTACTTTGCTATTTGATATAATAACGTTATTAAAAGAGGTGTGCTATGAAACAATATCTAGATTTATGTCAAGAGATTTTAAACAATGGAATTTTTAAAGAAGACCGTACCAGTACGGGCACCTACTCTATTTTCGGCTATCAAATGAGATTCAATTTGGCAGCCGGTTTTCCATTACTAACGACTAAAAAAGTTCATTTAAAAGCTATCATTTATGAATTATTATGGTTTTTAAAGGGAGATACTAACATTAGATATTTAGTTACTAATGGGGTTAATATCTGGAATGAATGGCCATATGAAATTTATAAGGAGTCTTCTGATTATCAAAACGAGACTTTAAGTGAGTTCATTGAAAAGGTTAAGGCAGATGAAGAGTTTGCGAGAAAATATGGGAACTTAGGCCCAGTATACGGTAAGCAATGGCGTTCTTTCGAAGGAAAGGATAACCGAGTGGTTGATCAAATTGCTAGAGTTATCAATGAAATAAAAAATAATCCTGATTCAAGACGATTAATTGTTTGTGCATGGAATGCTGCGGAAGTCGATGATATGGCACTTCCACCATGTCATTTATTATTTCAATTTTATGTGGTTAACAATAAATTATCATGTCAACTTTACCAACGCTCGGGTGATGTCTTTTTAGGAGTTCCGTTTAATATTGCATCATATTCCCTACTAACAATGATGATTGCGCATATTTGTAATTTAGAACTAGGTGATTTTGTTCATACTATTGGTGATGCTCATATTTATGCTAATCACTTAGATCAAATCAAATTACAACTTAGTCGTGAACCTAGATCCCTACCTAAAATGATTATTAAACGACGTGTTGAAAAAATCGATGAGTTTGATTATAATGATTTTGAACTAGTCGATTATAATCCACACCCAGTGATTAAAGGTAAGGTGGCAGTCTAATGTTAGCTATTATTGTTGCGATGGATTTAAACAATCTTATTGGTAAAAATAATGATTTACCTTGGAATTATCCCGAAGACTTACAATACTTTAAGCAAGTTACTCTCAATAAAAAGGTATTGATGGGCTATAATACTTTTCTATCAATTGCTAATCGTTTAGGAAAGGCATTACCGAAACGGACTAATTATGTAGTTACTTCCCAAAAGAGTCTTCCATATGGAGCGATTCCAGTAAATAATTTAAATGAATTCCTTACCACTTTTCCTAAGGATGAAGAATTATTCATCATTGGTGGTAAGCAATTATATACAAGTACCATTGATCTAGTAGATTATCTTTATATTACAAGAATTAATAAGACCTTTGAAGGAGATACCTATTTTCCTTCATTTGATCTAAATGATTATCAATTGATTGATCAAAAAATATCTGGTGATTTATCTTTTGAAGTGTATAAGAAGGTGCAAAAGTGATTTTAATATTAAGTATAATTTTATGTTTTGGTAATGGCATCTTTTGGACAATATTTAGTTATTTAAAAGGCATTCATTGGGCTCTATCCCTATTAATTGGTGTGGGTGCATTTGTGGTAATGCTGGCTCTTTATTGTTTGTTCTTGATTATCTATGTAATAATAGTTGGTTATGTTCTCCAAAACACAAATAACCCCAATGGAACTTACCGTAATAAATTAATTCGTGATATCAGTCATTTCTGCCTATTTTGGGCTAATATTCATTATCACGTAAAAGGTTTAGAAAAGATTCCTCAAGACCAAAATTATGTTATTGTTGCCAACCACCAATCACTCTTTGATGTTCTTATATTATTTGCTTTAATCAAAGAGCCATATAGTATGGTTTTTAAAGATTCATTCTTAAAAAATCGTTTGATTGGCCCAATGGCTAAATCCTTAGGGGGATTGCCAATCTATCGGGAAAATAATTATAAAACTGCTGAAATAATTGTTCAAGTTATAAGAAATGTAAAAAAAGGCCAAAGTTTACTAATCTTCCCGGAAGGGAAAAGATCAAAAGGTCCTCATATGAGATCTTTTCGAGCGGGAGCTTTTAAAATCCCATTAAAGGCTAAAGTTCCAGTTGTAGCTATTGCTCATGACGGATCATATCGTTCGCGATTCCGTTTGCCATTTTTACCGACTCATGTATATCTTAATGTTGTCGATGTCATATCTCCAGAACAATTTGAAAATTTAACTTCCCAAGAACTTTCACATCATGTCCACTCATTAATAGAAAATGATATAATTGAAGCAAGAAAAGTTCATAAATACTTAAAAATTCCTCGGTTTTACCGACCAAATCGTCATAAAGACGATCCTACTAACAATGATGAAAGCTTATTATAAAAAGGTTATCCTGCTGAGGATAACCCTTTTTTAATCAGTTTTTATATTAAATATTGGTGAATGAAATTCATCATTTTCTATGGTTATATAAGATAATGAACCGTTATATAAGGGAGAAGTAAAAGTAACTCCTAAATCAAGAGTGGTAAAAAGACCCTTAATGAAATGAGAATGGGTTACAATAAGAACTTTTTGATTAGGATATTTTCTTCCAATTTCAATGATAGCATTCCGGGCTCGTTGTTGAAGAGTGGTGGTTATTTCAAGATTTTTGTAATCATCATTAATTATTCTTTGATATACCTCAGGGGTTATGATCACCCCATCAGCTTCACCAAACTCTCGTTCAATCACATTGGGATTAACGATAATTGGATGTTGATAGTTTAGTTGTTGGGCGATTATTTCTGCTGTTTGAATGGTTCTTGAAAGGGGACTACACATTATAACATCCCACTTGGGATCGTGCTTCTTTAGATATAACCCGGTTGTTTTGGCTTGGTTACTTCCAATCATATTAATCGGATTATCGATACGTCCTTGTATTCTTTGTAGTTTATTCCAGTCAGTTTGACCGTGTCTAATTAAGCAAATTTTTGTCACTTACGTCACTCCTTGTTTATCATATATTATACCACATTATTATATTTATGTTATAATAATTATTACTATAGTGGGAGGAAAGCGGAATGAGAACAGTTGATTTAATTATTAAAAAAAGAATGGGGCAAGCTTTGTCCAAAGAAGAAATCAATTTTTTGATTGAAGGCTACACAAATGATTCAATACCAGATTATCAAATTAGTGCTTTACTTATGGCTATTTGCTTTCAAGGATTGAATGCCGATGAACAGGCACATATGGCAGAAGCTATGCTAAAAAGCGGGGATCAAATTGATTTGAGTAAAATTAATGGTGTCAAAGCTGATAAACATTCAACAGGGGGAGTTGGCGATAAAACAACTTTAGTAGTTGCGCCAATTGTTGCAAGTTTAGGAATAAAACTAGCCAAGATGAGTGGACGGGGCTTAGGTCATACGGGGGGAACACTCGATAAACTTGAGTCAATACCAGGCTTTAGAATTGAAGTGTCACAAGAAGATTTTGTTAAGCAAGTTAATGATATTGGTCTGGCTCTTATTGGTCAAAGTGCTAATATTACGCCAGCTGATAAGAAACTATATGCTCTAAGAGATGTTACTGGCACTGTTGAATCAATAGGTTTAATTGCGACTTCAATAATGAGTAAGAAGTTAGCCAGTGGCGCTGACCATATTGTGTTAGATGTCAAGGTTGGCCGTGGGGCTTTTATGAAAGACCTTGAAAATGCTCAAGCATTAGCTAAAGCGATGGTGTCAATTGGTACTTCACACAAGAGAGATACTGTGTGTGTATTAACTTCAATGGAACAGCCACTCGGGAATGCGGTTGGAAATAGACTTGAAGTAATTGAAGCAATTGAAACCTTAAAAGGTAATGGTCCAGCTGACTTTAATGAATTATGTCGTGAGTTATCAGCAGAAATCTTATTAGTAAGTAAGGTTGTAAAAGAAAAAGAAGAAGCTCTATCATTGGTAGATAAAGTTATTAAAGATGGTAGTGCTTTAGAAAAGTTTAGACAAATGGTTCAATATCAAGGGGGCAATCCAGATGTTGTTAGGAATTACTCTTTGATGAAAGAAGCAAAAGAGAAGATCGATGTCAAGAGCCCAACAAGCGGATATGTTAGTCACATAGATGCTCAAGCAATAGGTGAAGCAAGTATGATTATTGGTGGTGGTCGCTTAACTAAAGCAGATCAAATTGACCACAGTGTTGGAATCTTGTTGAATAAAAAAGTTGGAGATCGAGTAATGGAAGGTGAAACCCTAGCAACCATTATTACAAATGGAAAGAATACCGAAGAGTGTTATCAAAAGATTATAAATGCTTATGAATTCTCCAAAGATGAGGTAAAGGTATCGCCAATAGTCCTAGATATTATAAAATAAAAATTTTAGTCCTAACCGACGAACAAAAAATGACGAGGTGTTCAAGTGTTTAAGATATTAAGGGAAATAAAATGGTACATTAAGAAGGAATGGTTTTATTACTTAATCGTATTTATTTTTTCTGTCCTAGGAATCGTTTTTTCAATTATCCAACCCCGATTACTAGGAGATGCGATTGATTTGATAAGCCTTCACGGAATTAAACAAAAAGCGTTAATTGAAGTAGTAGTAAAACTACTTTCTCTTGCATTGGGAATATATTTAACAACAATTGTTTATACGAATGTTATTGGTAGATTATTTCATAGGTTGTATTACTATATTAGAATCAACTATTTGAAAAACATCTTACGTCTTGATGCAACTTTCTTTGAAGAATATCAAGCCGGAGATCTAATGTCAAGAGCTACGAGTGATACGCGTATGATTACTCATGCGGCAACGAGGATCTTGTTTGCGATTTTTGAGGCTATTACAATGATTGGCCTTTCCGCCATCATGATGTCGTTTATTAATGTTAAGCTGATGGTGGCTGCCATTTTACCACTTCCAATAATTTTTATAGTGGTATTAGTGCTTCGACCTAAGATCTCAGCAAACTGGCGTTTGGTTCGAAGACGTAATAGCGATCTCAATAATATGTCAATGGAAAGTGTATCAAATGTACGTTTAATTCGGGCCTTTGTTCGTGAAAAAGAAGATTATAATCGTTTAGCTAATTGTGCTAAGGATTGTTATCAAATTGAGAGAAAGTCCGTATTAATGCAAGCAACGATTGGACCTGTATTTAGACTAATAACTTTAATTAGTCAAGGAGTAGCCCTTATTTATGGTTCTCTCTTAGTAATTAATCAAGAGATTACTCCTGGGCAACTAATAACCTTTAATATCTATCTTAGTCAATTCACTTGGCCACTGTTCCAACTTGGAAATCAAATAACCTTTTTTGCGCAGGGGTCGATTGCGATTGACCGTATTAATGAAATATTAAATGCTGAACCAGATATCATCGATCGTGTTGATAGTAAGAACTTAGAAGATTTCGAAGTCATTGAATTTAATAATTTATCATTTAGATATCCAAAAGATCAATCGGATGTTATTAGAAACATCAACTTAAAGATAAAGAAAGGTCAAACCATTGGAATTGTTGGTAAAACCGGAAGTGGTAAAAGTACCTTGGTTCGTCAACTATTACGTCAATTTCCAATAGAAGATGAAGCACTTCTCATTGACGGAGAAAGTGTTAATAACTATAAAAAAGAAAGTATTCGTCAAAAAATATCTTATGTTCCTCAAGAACACATTTTGTTCTCGAGAACCATAGAAGAAAATGTTGATATTGGCAGTTCATTATTTCCGTCAATAACGGTTGATGAGGCTGTCTCGATGGCTGACTTTAAAAAGGATTTAGATTTCCTTCCTTATGGAATGGAAACAATTGTTGGTGAGTATGGTGTAACCTTGAGTGGGGGCCAAAAACAACGCTTATCAATTGCGAGAGCCTTTTTAAAGAATGCTGAAGTTTTAATTCTAGACGATTCTCTAAGTGCTGTTGATGGGGCAACAGAAGCCAATATCTTAAGAAATATCGATGCTTTTCGTAAAAATAAGACCACGATTATTGTGGCCCATCGATTAACGGCTGTTGAAAGTGCAGATCATATTATTGTTCTTGATAAAGGTGAAATTATTGAAGAGGGGAATCATGATCAATTGATGGCTCGACAAGGTTGGTACTATCATCAATATATCTTACAGCAAATGGAGGAGAGTATCAATGAGTAAAAAAATACGTAAACGCCCTGATTTATATGCCTCCGAAGCTGTCCTAAGTCGAGTATTCAAGTATGCAATGAAAAGCAAAGTTATCATCATTCTTTCGAGTCTTTTCCTTATAGGATTTACCGTAATGGAATTAATTCAACCAATGTTGGTTTCGACCATCCTTGATGAACACCTACTCGGCATCCAAACTACTTATGTAAATGTTAGTGAAGAAAACGATAAAACAGTAGTTTATGATGATAATCATTATTTAAAAGTAAAGGATTATGAACAAGAAATAAATGATGATTTAACCTTCATTACCGTTGTCTATTTTGATAATAATTATCACGTTGTCTTTGGTCAAGTAGAAAGTAATCAGATTGAAATAATTGAAGAAGGGGTTGCCTATCTTGAAGATGGAACAACTTTCGTGAGTGCTCAATTATCCAAAGAAGAAGTTGAATTATTCTTTAAACACTCACCAAAGGCGATCATTAATATTCTGATTTGGTATGCTGTGTTAACCATTCTTATTATGGTTTTGCGGTATGGACATAACATTATGTTTACTGATGCTTCGATGCGTTTGACTCTTGATATGCGGAAAAACGCATATGAGAAACTCAATCGGTTACCGATTAGTTACTTTTCAGAAGAACCAAGTGGTAAAATTGTTACGAAGATAAACTCTGATTCTGAAGGGGTTAGAGGTTTATATCAAGTAATATTTTCAATCGGGTCAGCCATTGTATCATTACTGTTAGTTTATGGTGGTTTGTTTATT
Source organism: Acholeplasmataceae bacterium (assembly GCA_012838945.1). GTDB lineage: Bacteria > Bacillota_I > Bacilli_A > ML615J-28 > CAG-313 > DUOG01. Next base: position 25,621 of record DUOG01000124.1, read on the forward strand.
GCTGATTGGAAGTTGGCACTTTTAACATTGGTTATCTTACCAATAATCATATTATGGATGACAGTTTATCGTCGAATAAATAATCGTTACCATCATAAAATTAGAGAAATGAATTCAATTATCAATGCTCATTTAGCTCAATATGTTTCTGGTGTTTCGATTATTCAAGTATTCAATAAAGAACAAAAGATGACACAAGAATATGATGATTTACTTATTAAAAACTATAAAAATAAAATAAAACGACAACGGATTGATTCCCTCTTTGGAAGTGAACTGTTAAATCTACTCCAAAGACTATTAACAGCTTTAGTGATTTTTTACTTTGGTAGAAAATACTTAAGTGGTAGTGCCGCTGTTAGCGCAGGAACGATATATCTCTATATTACCTATTTAGGTCGAGTGATTAATCCGCTAATGTCAATCTTTAGTAACCTCAATCAACTTGAAGATTCATTTGTAGCCTCTAGCCGAATCTTTGAATTCCTCGACACTGATGAAGATAAGTTTATTGGTTATGGGGCAATTCCTCGTTTTAATGGAAAAGTGGAATTTAAAGATGTATCATTTAGTTATGATGATGAGAATAAAGTATTAAAAAATGTAAATATAGCAGTTAATCCGGGCGAATTTATTGGTTTGGTTGGTCATACGGGAAGTGGCAAATCAACGATGATGAGTCTACTAGTTCGCTTTTATGATTTAAAAGAAGGACAAATATTAATCGATGATGTCGATTTTATGACTTATACCAAACAAGAAGTTCGAAGCCATATCGGTTATATCTTACAAGATCCTGCTCTTTTTGAAGGTACTATTAAGTATAATATTGCCTTTGAAGAGGAGGTTGACGATCAAGTAATTATTGATATCTTGCGTCAAATTGGTGCGGATAAATTTATCGATGTTTTTCCAGAAGGGATTCATTCAAAAGTAGAATACTTAGGTAATAACTTATCAACTGGTGAAAAACAATTAATTGCTTTTGCTAGAATGTTATTGAAAAATCCAAGTATCTTAATCTTAGATGAAGCAACTGCAAACATCGATAGTGAAACTGAGCAACTAATTCAAAAGGCCTTGTCCGTACTCGCTGAAGGCCGCACAACCTTTGTCGTTGCACATCGACTGTCTACTATCAAAGATGCGGACCGCATCTATGTATTAGATGATGGTCGAGTGGTTGAACAAGGAACTCATTCGGAGCTTTACGCAATGAATGGAAAATATCGAAAGATGTATGATGCACAATACCATAAATAATAAATAGAAAAGAAAGGAGAAGGAAAAATGTTTGATTGGGCAAATGATTACTTTAATTGGGCAATTGTCGGTGAGCAAATATTACGTTTAGTAGCTGCTGCCATCTGTGGTGGAATCATTGGTTATGAACGTGAAATTAAAAATAAGCCTGCCGGTTATGTCACTTTCATCTTAGTGGCAGTTGGTGCCTGCTTGATAGCGATTTTACAAGTTAACTTAGTCAATTTGACCATCTATACTATTGAACAAAAACCACATCTCCATGGGGTTATTAGTACTGATGTAGGTCGGGTTATTGCTCAAGTAGTAAGTGGAATCGGTTTCTTAGGAGCAGGAACCATCATTCATAATCGCGGTACCGCAAAAGGAATAACCACGGCTGCCCTTCTTTGGGTTTCAGCTGCTTTAGGTTTAGTCATTGGTATCGGTGGACGCCACAATTACATTCTTGCCTTTGCGACAGCAGTAATCTTAATTCCTTTCTCACTCTTAACAAGGAAATATGGCAGAAAAATAGCAGAAAAGCGTAAGACTTACCGAATTTACATAGTCTTTGAAGAAGAGTATGAAAAGGAAATGTACCAACAGTTTGCTGAATTAGGAGCGGTTGTTAAAAAGTCTTTCTTCCACAACAAGTACCGTCAACAAGAAAGACAAATTAAAGAAGTTTTCATTTACTTCACGGTCACTAAAAAGAATACATTCAGTGGAGTAGTTAATGAAATAGCAGCCAATCCATGGGTCGTATCGGTAGAAGAAGCCTAATAATAAATAGAGACTACGAATATTTTCGTAGTCTCATTTTTTTATAAGGAGATAAGATCAGTTAATATTAATTTTAAGATCTCGACCATCTTATTCATATCAGTAAGTGAGGCGTATTCATATGGACCATGGAAGTTGCCGCCACCAGTACCCAAGTTTGGACAAATGATTCCTTTATGACTTAGAAGAGCTCCATCAGTTCCTCCTCTAATTGGTTCGAACTTAGGTTCTAATCCAATCTTTTTAATCGCCTTCTCAGCAATCTTCAATATTTCTGGTTTTTTGATAACTAAGTCCCTCATATTATAATAAGAATCTGTAATAGTTAACTTTATAGTGTTTTCACCATATTTATCATTTAAATACTCGGCAATTCGTTCGAATTCTTGTTTTTGAATTTTAAACTCTTCCGAGTCATGATTTCGAATAATGTATTCCATTTTGGTTTGGTTGACACTTCCATTGATTTCAGTGATATGGTTGAAGCCTTCATATTTTTCGGTATATGCGGGATTTTTAAAAACCGGTAACATTTGATGGAATTCAAATGCAACTAACATACTGTTGATCATTTTATTTTTGGCTGTTCCAGGATGAATGCTTTTACCATTAATAACAACTTCAGCTGAGGCAGCGTTAAAGTTTTCAAAGTTGATGGTGTCATTTTTACCACCATCAAGGGTATAAGCAAAATCTACCTTAAAATCATCCACATTAAATTTGTCAGTGCCACGACCAATTTCCTCATCTGGTGTGAAAGCAATTCTAATCGTTGGATGTTTAAAGCTTGGGTTCTTGACAATAAACTCAACTAACTCCATGATGATCGCGATACCTGCTTTATCATCGGCTCCAAGAAGGGTAGTACCATCAGTTACCACGAGGTCATGTCCGATACAATCCTTTAAAGCTGGAAATACACTAGGTGATAAGATGATATTTAAGGCTTCATTTAATACAAGGTCATCGCCTTGGTAGTTTTCAATTACTCGAGCGTTGACGTTTGCGCCAGACATTTCAGTGGCTGTATCAAGGTGAGCAATTAAACCAATAGCTTTATCTTTATGTCCTGGTGAGCCGTCAATTGTAGCATAAACATAGGAATACTCATCCATATAGGCATTTTTAATACCTAAGTCGTGTAATTCTTTGACTAAAGCAGCGCCCAATTCTTTTTGTTTTTCAGTACTAGGATAAGTATCTGAATGAGGATCTGATTGCGTGTCAAAACTAACATACCTCAAAAATTTGTCTTTTATACTCATAATAATTCCTCCATTTTCATTATTATATCAAATATCTAAAATATTTAGTATTAAATGTTACAGTTTTATTATTTAGTAAATAAAACCTTACTCAACTACTTTTTAATTAAGGTATTTTAATGTATAATAATATAAGGAAGGTGTTTATATGGATCGTAAATCTCTCGCAATTTTAATATTAACAATTATATTATCATTATTTATTGTAACTGTAGTAGTATTATTAAGTGTCTTTATTCCTATCTTTGAAGAGGAAACGGAAGATAAGATAAAATACTATTCAGATTTAAGTGAACATGCCACAAAAGGTCAAGTTGTATTTTTGGGTGATTCCATTACGGAGTTTTACCGAACATCGGAGTTTTTTCATGAATATAGTCCTTATAACAGGGGTATAGCTGGGGACACAACTGATGGTGTCTTAGCAAGACTTCAAGATAATGTTATTGTCTTAGAACCTAAGAAAGTGTTTTTGTGTATAGGGACAAATGACTTAGCTAGGGTTAAGAAGGATAAGGTAAATTATATAGTAAATAATATTATCGAAATAGTTACAACTATAGAAAATAGTTTGCCAGATACCAAAGTATATGTTGTTTCTATTTTGCCGGTAAATCGCAGCCTCAATATTTATAGCAGGTATGTTCTAAAATCCCGCAATAATGAAGATATCGATTCAATCAATGAACGATTAAAAGAGTATTGCGAAGAGAATGATGTTACTTTTATTGATATTAATACTCATCTAAAAGATGAAAAAGGAAATTTAAAAAAAGAATATACATTAGAAGGTTTACATATCTCCTTTAAAGGTTATCAAGTAATCACTGAACTATTAAAGCCTTATCTAGAAGAGTAAACCCAAAGAAAAATGTGAATTTTGATTTTATATTCTCTTGATATTTTGTCTTAAATGGTGTATAATACCTAAGACAAAAAGCCACTGTGGTGGAATTGGTAGACGCGATGGACTCAAAATCCATTGGTAGCAATACCGTGTCGGTTCGAGTCCGACCAGTGGCACCATATTGAATGCATAGGTTTGATACATAGTGTACTTGTCAAGAAAAAGTAGACATGTATCAAACTTTAAATAGACCCTAGCTCATTTTTGAACTGAGCTGGGGTTTTATATTTTAAAGTATAAGATGGACGCTCATTGTTATAATAATATACATA
>DUOG01000125.1 GCA_012838945.1 Acholeplasmataceae bacterium
CCTAACTCGTGTGTATCCATTGAATACACTAACTCATAATTAAGTAATGTTTCTTTAATTGTTTCTATTCGTGCCTTTGTCGCACGACCTAATCTAATTTTGTTTGCCATTATAAAAATCCTCCATCCATTTCTAATTTTTCACTTACTTTTAATTTACCTTCTTCATACAATACAATATTTGCCATTATAAAAATCCTCCATCCATTTCTAATTTTTCGCTTACTTTTAATTTATTTTCTTCATTCAATACAATATTTGCCATTATAAAAATCCTCCATCTATTTCTAATTTTTCACTTACTTTTAATTTATCTTCTTCATTCAATACAACAGTCACGCCATCTGGCTCATAACTATTGCCACTTGGTAAATCAATAACAATATCTGGCTTTTCAATTCTTTTGAAAGTCATTATGTGTGTATCACTTTGATAAATTACATCATTTACCACCCCTATTAAATCAGTTAAGTTATCGCTTATTGGGAATATTCTACTTGCTAAATTAACCCAATTTGTTGCTGTTTTGTATGCTTCCACACTGTTATTTGGAACATATATCGGTGCGTCGTTTTGATTATTAAATGCATCTGAACTTGCTAATGTTGGCGGGGTAATTGCTTGTATCTCGATATAGGGGACTAAATACCAACCACTAAATGAATTGCTACCTATACTTGTTACACTGTCAGGTATTACTAATGGCTGGTTGTTTGACTGCCATAAATAAAACGCATACTGTTCAATACTCGTGACGCTGTCGGGTATCACTAATGGTTGGTTGTTTGCCTGCCAAACCCCAAATGCACTTCTTCCAATAGTTGTAACACTATTGGGTATCACTAATGGTTGGTTGTTTACCCCCCAATTATAAAAAGCATAACTTCCAATACTTGTCACACCTTGTGGAATAATGACACCCTCAGTTTCGCCATTCGGGTATTGTGCCGTTCCTCTTGGTCTATCATACGAACTATTTACACTAATCTCTAATGGGTCAACCGCTAATGAACTTTCCCAAGCGTTTGGTAATAGACTGTATTTATCGCCATAAATGCTACCCGCATAATTGAAATAAGCCTTTGCGTTCGGGTCAACTTTTTCACTATATCTAACCTCTTCTACTTTTTGTTCTAAATAATTAACCTTATCAACAGTTTCAGCAACCTCACCAAATACGTCTTCAAACTGCGTTTTTATTTCAATCATTTTTTTCTTGAATTCAGCAAGAAAACTACCCTCATTGTCAGTCAATGATTTCGTAAGAAAACGTCTAACTTCTTGACCAGACCACCCCTGCGCAGTCGGATTTAATGGAAGTTTATCAGGCGTTTTCGCTTTAATCTTGTTTTCTTCTTCTTGGGATAATAGAATATTATTTAAATCTTTCGCCATTTTTTTCTCCTTTAACCAATGGATTTTAATAGTCTGTTCAATTTGTAGATAATTTCTATTGAGTTTAATTCTATTGGTCCAGTCCCGACTATTTCGAACTGAATATATAAAAAGTTGTTTTCTTTTAATGGAAATGAAGCACCCATTTCGCTAAATGTGTTGAAACCAAAGCGATTAAAGTTCAACATTTCCAAACTGTTTTGATTAGCAATATCAATATCTTTCATAAGATAATCGTCTTTTC
>DUOG01000126.1 GCA_012838945.1 Acholeplasmataceae bacterium
TATGGCGCGCCCGACAGGATTCGAACCCGTAACCGTCTGATCCGAAGTCAGATGCCCTATCCAATTAGGCCACAGGCGCAGCGTAAATATATTATCATAAATTTCAAAAAATATCAATACTTTTTTATGTTTTTTTAAGGGAACCAAAATGCGATCTTGGTTCCCTTTAAAAACCTTAATTAAAAGTAATCTTATTTACCGTTTCGCGATCAAGACGTTTAATTAATTCTGTTAACAATTTAACAGTATTTTGATAGTCTTTTCGAGAAATCATTGAAGTATGTGAATGAATATAACGGGACGCTATACATAATGATAGTGCTGGTGCCCCATTTTGAGCCAGGTGCATTTGTCCAGCATCAGTACCACCACGAGCTAAATAATCATATTGATATGGAATATTATTTTCTTCAGCAACTTGAATAACGAAATCTCTTAATTCCTTATGGCCTACTAGACCACCATCATATATTAATAGTAATGGTCCTTCACCCATTTTTGCATTTCCACTTAACCCTGGAGTATCTTGAGCAATACCCACATCTACCGCAATCGCGATATCAGGATTACAAATGTAGGATGCTGTTTTAGCCCCTCTTAAGCCAACTTCTTCTTGGACGGTTCCAACACCGAATAAGATGTTTGGATGTTTTTCACTATTCAAGTTTTTAAGAACTTCTAATACTGCCGCACAACCAATACGGTCATCAAATGCTTTAGCTAGTAAATAATCAGGGTTAGCCATTACTTGAAAATCGAGAACTGGAGTAACCATATCACCAATACGGATACCTAATTGTTCAACTTCTTCTTTGTTTTTAACCCCAAGGTCTAAAAACATATCTTCAATTCTTACCGGATTTTTACGTTCTTCATCCTTTAATAAATGTGGAGGTTTAGAACCCATTACTGCTCGGTAGCTTTTGCCTTCACGAGTTACAACATCATATTGTTGAGCAAGCATTACTTGGCTCCACCAACCACCAATGGTTTGAAATTTTAAATAACCATCATCAGTAATTTTGGTAACCATTAAGCCTATTTCATCCATATGACCTGAAATCATGATTCGTGGCCCTTGTTCATCTCCAACTTTTTTAGCGATAATAGAACCAATGTTGTCATAACTAATTTCAACATTTAATTGTTCCATTTCTCTTTTCATAATACCACGGACTTCTTTTTCATTACCAGAAATCCCTTTTGCTTCTGTCAATTCTTTTAAGAGTAATAATTCTTTTTCCATAATACCACCTATTGAATAATTTGATCTTCCTGTTGTTGTGGATCTTCAATTGTACTTGGGTCAATTACTGGATCAACAATAACATCTTCTTGTTTTTTGGTTTTAGTTTTAACTTTAACTGGATTAGTTTCATAGCGATATCGTTTATAGTGGCCACCACCATCAAAAGATAAGTATCCCGCCACAATAATGGAAATAGCGAAGATTAACCAAACAATGGTTTCAGTACTAATATCTCCATTAAAGAAAATAGCAACACCAAGTGTCAAAATCGCCAGGTGAAACCAAAAGTGAAGTGGATTAGTTTGTTCTTTAACAAGAACTACTGAAACAAAATATACTAATCCTCTTAAGTAAAAGACTCCACCAAGTAAGTAACCATAGATGTTTCCTAAGTCGCCACCTTCAGTAAAGGCAAAAAACAACATCACAGCACCGACGATAATATTAACCGCTACTTCAATAATATTTAGGACTCGAAGTATTTTATTATTTAAGGTTTTAATTAACGGAATAACCCTAAATAACCCAAATAGAAGTAATACTACTCCGGTTAATAATAAGACAAACATTTTAGCGTCATCTTTTAAAATGAATTTAAAAACAATACCTAAAGCTAAAATTAATCCTGCCGCAATAAACTTAAAAATCCAACCATAAGTTTTGAAAAATTTCTTCATATTTTTCCTCCTACTACATTTGTTCAGGAGCTGAAACTCCCACAAGGGTTAAAGCATCCTTTAAAACTATTTGTACGGCTTCTAAAACCGTTAAGCGTTCATTTGTTTGGAGTGTATCTTCGGTAATGATTTTTTCACTATTGTAATAACTATGTAGTTCATAAGCAAGCTCAGAAATATAGTGAGTTATTTTATGAACTAATCGTTTTGAAGCGACTTCTTCAATTACCATCGGATATTTAATTAAGGTTAGGCAAATATCTTTGATTTTATTTTGATCAATATTTTTAATTTCATTTTGTCTAATATATTTATTACCTAATCCTTCAAAGGTTCTAAAGATACTCGCAATTCGGGCATGGGCATATTGTGCATAATATACCGGATTTTCACTAGTTGTCTTGCGCATAAGATCTAAATTCAGATCCATATGGGTACCTAAAGATTTTTCAACATAGAAGTAACGAAGAGCATCAGCCCCCACCTCTTCAATTAAATCGATAAGAGTAATGGCTTTCCCACTACGCTTGCTCATTTTTACTTCTTCACCATTTTCTAATATTCGCACCATTTGGTGAAGTTCAACATCAATCAAGTCACTTTTCCCACCAATCATTGCTACTGCTGCTTTTAATGGGGTAACATGACCATGATGATCCGAACCAAAAATATCAATCAAATAGTCAAAACCACGATTTAACTTATTGAGGTGATAAGCAATATCAGGTAATAAATAAGTATAACTACCATCAGTTTTGACAATAACCCGATCTTTATCATCACCATAAAGGGTGGTCTTAAGCCAAGTAGCACCTTCACTTTCATAAGTATAGTCTTGCTCTTTTAAGAGTTCTAATACTCTTTCTACTTGATTGTTTTGGTATAAAGAGCGTTCGCTGAACCAAACATCAAATTCTACATTATATTTTCTTAAATCTTCTTTTAAGTTATTGAGCAGAAAATTAGTTCCAAAGTCTTTAAAAAACTCAATGTCAAAGTTATCGATGAATTTTTCACCATATTGCTCTTTAACCATCTCTGCAATTTCGATTATTTCTTTACCGTAGTAAGAATCTTCACCAAGTTCAGCTTTTAAGCCAAATAGTTCTTTATAACGTTCATAAATACTTAAAGCTAGGTTGCGAATTTGATTACCGGCATCATTAACATAGTGTTCTTTCGTTACATCAAAACCGGCTTTTTTCAGTACTCGAGCGAGAGAATCACCATATGCTGCTCCTCGTCCATGACCAATGTGCAAATAACCTGTTGGGTTTGCTGATACAAATTCAAGATTAATCCTTTTATTATTTCCAAGATTTATCTTACCATATTCACTACCCTCTACTAACACTTGATTAATAACTTTAATTAAGTAATTGTTGTCAAGAGTAAAGTTAATAAATCCAGGACCTGCTATTTCTGCTTTAGAAATATGAGCTTTTTCATAATCTAAATTATTAATTATTTCATTAGCAATTTCAATTGGTTTTTTCTTGGCCAATTTAGTCAAACGCATTGCGACATTGGTTGCATAATCACCAAAAGACTTTTCTTTAGGAACTTCTAAAATAATTTCAACCTCAAGATCTTGATAACCAATTCGGTCAAGCGTTGTTCTAATTTCTTGCTTCAAATCATTGATAATGTCAAATGCCATAAATCTTCCTCCATAAAAATACAAAATAAACTATATACACTTATTATTATATCACTATCTTAAAAATTTAGCAGAAAAAATGGCTGTAATTTACATCATTAGTAAAAAACACTTATCATATAAATGATAAGTGTTTAACAACCCGGATGGCCGATATCGTATGCGACAACCGCATTAATTAATGGTGGATATCTCTTTTTGCTATTTCTTTAGGATTCTTATTCAAAGATAAGCATTCACACCGAAATAACCTTGACATCCGATTTCTGAACTGTTCGGGCCGGCATTTATGAAAACTCGCACCGTCCAGGCTTTTCAAAATATAAATAAGGATATTTATATTTTGATAAAAATGTATTATATTATACTTTTAATTTCAAGATTAAAACCCAGATGGCCGCTATCATTTGCGTAACCGCAATTCTTCACACGGTGGAAGTATCTCTTTGTCATTTTTTAGGATTCTTACCTGCTGTAAGCATTCAACACCAAATAACCTCTACTTCCTATTTCAATAATGTTCGGGTTGCCTATTTGAAAACACGAACCCTCTAGGCTAAGAAAAACTTATATAAACGCTTTCTTTACACTTATATTATATCACTAATTATTAATTTTTCAAGTATTTTTTATTTAATTTTGCGAGGTAAATAATTACAAAAACATTGATACTTCCTAGAAAAATCATCCCAATATCGATCAAAACAAAGTTCTCGAGGGTTGTTGTTGTTATACCTATGATGATTCCCATGATGAATAATGCTCGGTAAATAACTATCATTATTTTATATTTTATCTTATAATTTTGGGATAAATAGATAGCATTACTTTCTCCTAAATAGTATTGCCCACAAAGACTAGCAAAAGCGAATGTTATTAAAAAGAAACTAGCTAGAAAACTACCAAAGGCCCCGAAGGTTTGTTCAAAAACATTTATGATTAAATCACTTCCAGTAAAATCGGCGAGATTTGGAGTATAGATCAAAATGAATATTCCCATTAAAGTACAAAGTAAAACCGTGTCAATAAAGACACCAAACATTTGATAATAACCTTGATCAATTGGTTTTTTAGAATCCGCCATCGCACTAATTGATGGTAACGTCCCTAGCCCCGCCTCATTAGAAAACATACTTCGTCTAATTCCTAGAGCCATTGTTTGAGCAAGTACACTAGCATTAAATGCTTTCAAGGTTAAACCTTCACTAACAATAATGGAAAGAACACTAGGAATCTGATTCATATTGAAAAAGATGACAACCAAAATAATTAAAACATAAGTAACTGACATCAAAGGGACAATTTTCTCAGCAGTCCTGATTATCAATTTTGTCCCATTGAACAACAAGATAAAAACTACCACAATTAAAATGATTCCTGTAATAAGTGGTGAAATATTATACACTAATCTTCCCGTTTCAGAAATGGTATTAGTCTGAATCGGGGGGAATAATACCGTATTTGTTATTAATAGATAAAAAGCAAAAATGAAGGCTAAATATGGACTATTTAGACCCTTTCTAATATAGTAGCATGCTCCTCCGCGAAACTCTCCTTCTATCTTTTCTTTATATATTTGAGACAAGGTGTTTTCTAAAAAAGAAAAAATCATACTGAAAAAAGCATAGATGATCATCCAAAAAATAACCCCGGGTCCACCAATTACAATACCGGTTGTAACACCAACCAGATTACCGGTTCCAATATTAGCACCTAGGGATACTAATAATGTCTGATATGGAGAAGTCCCACCACTTTTAGTTTCATTTTTGGAAAACACGTACTTAAACATTTTAAATTGGGGGAATCGATATACAAAACTTAAAATAATCGCAATACCAAAAAAAACATATGCAAAGATTGTCATCTACATCCCCCCATATCAATATAGTAAATAAATAACTTATTTATGATGGCAAAAGAAAAAAACCTCTTAGCTATTCTTGCTAAAAGGTTTTATACTATTACTTATTTAAACTTCTTTGGTATTCTTCAACATTTGTGAAGACGATTTGTTTTTGTTCTTCGGTTGGAAGTGTCTTATTAGCAAGTTCCATTGCCCAAATGATTGCGCCTGTTGCAGGTGGGACTCTTAAGATGATATAATTGCATTCTTTTTTAGTTAAGTCATTAACCCATTTTTTAAATGAATTCACCATATAATCGCTAGTTGCATGGACCCAAACTGATCCAGCCATAATGACATTCACTGGTTTAACATAGTTTAAATTGTCAATACACCCAGCAACTGAGCGGGCCATATTTTCGCCGGCTTTTTCTAAGATTTCGATACTTACTTGATCTCCATCATTAGCAGCTTTGAAAAGTGATTGAATTAAATGGGTATGGTTTACTTTGCGTTGATAAAACTTTTCAACTATTGCATTTTGAAAATCACTTTTATCAGTTATTTCTAGTGCATCAAATACAATTTTAGTTAAGATTGTTTTCTTACCAAAACGGAAAGCCTCATCATAGGCAGCTTGAACTACACGTCTCGCAAAAAATGAGCCTCCGGCCTCATCACCAGAGATGTAACCTATTCCTCCAATTTGAAGAATATTCCCTTCTTCATCAATACCAGTAGTCACAGTTCCAGTTCCATTGATTGAACAAACACCAACCCCATTTGGCGATGCTGCTTTAATTCCTAAGAAACCATCATTGACCACTCGATAATTCTTAAAGCCAATTTTCTCAACTATTTCCTCTAATCTCTTTTGTTGAAAAGGAACATCAACTCCAGCTAGACCAAAAACTGCCGCAGTTATATCCGCTGGGGTTAAGTTATTGCGTGACAGCAGTTCAGTTATTTCTTGATTCATAACCCGATAACTGCCATCAAAACTATCCTTTAATGCTTCATGGCTACACGTTCCTGCTCTTTTTCCATCAATAAAATTACCTTCTAAATCGAAAAGAAAATAATCTGTTTTAGTATTACCACCATCAACACCAAAGATATATTTTTTCATGTCTATTACTCCTTAAAGAATTGAGGAAGATATTCGCGATGAGCTTCCTTCATTTCTTCATAGCATGCTTTTGCTGTGTGATAATCAGCAACTAATGGATTAATTACTAATGCACGAATTGCCTCATAATCATCACCATTAACAGCAGCTTCAACTGTATGACGTTCATACGCTTTAATCATTCTGATATATTCAATAATGTGTTCATTATTAAAATTGCGAACAGGGATTGGTTTAGCACCATCTTTACCAACAACTGCACTAATTTCAATTACATCATCATCTTCTAAGAACTCTAATGCACCATTATTTAATACATTGACAACATGAACAGTATTTAAGTCATTATAAATAGCATCAACTAAATCTATCGCAACTTCAGAATAACGGGCACCACCACGTTTTGATAATAGTTCTGGTTTTACATGAAGTTCAGCATTCTTATAGATATCAAGTAATTGTTCTTCAATATCCATACATACTTCGCCTCTAGTTTTTTCTGTTTCTTTTAATTTCTTAAGTTTTGAGTCTTTATAATAGTAATACTCTAAATATGATGTTGGAATGGCACCGATAGTCTTAATAGCTTCAACATCAAAACCAGAGGTTGGGATGTTTTTCATCGCTGCACTGTTTATTCCTTCTTTAATAGCTTCTTCTAAATAATCATAACCATTATCACGAATTGCAGTAATGTAAGCTAAATGGTTTAATCCAATATATTCAACATCAGCATTGGGCAAGTCAAGTCGACGTTTTACGCTATCAATTGCATTAATTGGAACATTACATAATCCCATCATTTTAATATTTGTTTTAGTAAGTAATGCCTGCGCAATAATCCCGGATGGATTAGAGAAATTAATCAACCAAGCATTTGGACATAATCTCTCCATGCGTTCAACGATATCAAGCATTGCAGGAATGGTTCTAAGGGCTTTAAAGAAGCCACCAATACCACAAGTTTCTTGACCAATTAAATTATATTTTAAAGGAATCTTTTCGTCTAATACACGGGCTGGTAATTTACCAACACGAATTTGAGCCATAACGAAATCGGCATCTTTAAGGGCCTCATCATAATCCATTGTTAAAACAACCTTACAATTTAACCCTGCATGTTTAATCATTCGCTCACATAATCCACCAACAATATCGAGTTTACGCTTATCTATATCCATTAAATATAATTCGGTAACCGGTAAGCTATCTCGTTTATTAATAATACCTTCGATTAGTTCTGGAGTATAGGTACTTCCCGAACCAATAATAGCAATTTTCATACTGCACCTCTTTCTTATATTTTATATAATTTATTTTAAATATCCTTTTAAAACCTCTACCATATCAGTCTTTTCCCATGGTAAATCTAAATCATCACGACCAAAATGTCCATAAGCAGCTGTTGGTAAATAGATTGGTCGACGCAAATCAAACTTCTTAATTATTCCTTTTGGTGTAAGATCAAAATGTTTTTTCACAATTTCCACTAACTCATCATTAGTAAGTGAGGAAGTATTAAAAGTATCAACGCTTATTGATGTTGGTTCAGCAACACCAATAGCATAAGCTACTTGTACTTCACACTTTTTAGCAAGTCCTGCAGCAACAATATTCTTTGCTACATGGCGTGCAGCATAGCTGGCACTGCGGTCAACCTTAGTACAGTCTTTACCGCTGAAAGCACCACCACCATGACGAGCATAGCCACCATATGTATCCACAATGATTTTTCGGCCAGTTAAACCGGAATCACCTTTGGGACCACCGATAACAAAACGTCCGGTAGGATTGATATAGAATTTTGTATTGTCATCTAATAAATTGCTAGGAACAATTTTTTTAATAACTTCTTCTATTATGAAAGATCTTAATTCCTCTTGATTAACTTCCTCATTGTGTTGAGTTGAAACAACGATACTATCAACTCTGATTGGGCGATCATTTTCATCATATTCAATGGTTACTTGAGTTTTGCCATCTGGACGTAAATAATTAACTAATCCAAGTTTGCGTACTTCTGATAACCGACGAGCTAATTTATGAGCTAACATTATCGGTAATGGCATTAACTCTTTAGTTTCATCACATGCAAAACCAAACATCATTCCTTGGTCGCCAGCACCTTCACCATCACGAACTCCCATCGCAATGTCAGGTGATTGTTCATTGATTGCTACTAGTACGGCTAAATTTTCAGCATCGAAACCATACTTTCCACGATTATATCCAATATTATCTACGGTATCACGAACTATTTTTTGAATATCAACATAACCAGTGGTTGTGATTTCTCCCATAACTAGTACTAAACCCGTCGTAACCGATACTTCACAAGCTACTCGGGCATAAGGGTCTTGCATCATTAAATTATCTAAAATTGCATCAGATATTTGATCACATATTTTATCTGGATGACCTTCGGTCACCGATTCTGAAGTAAATAATCTTTTACGTATTTCCATTTGATATGTCTCCTTTTATTGTTACTAGTATTATTTAAGATGTTCATCTATTTCTTGTTGAAATAAATCCCATGGATAACCTTTAGGTTTTGATATAAAGGTTAAATATTCTTTTGTAGTTGGGTGAATAATTGATAACTGATAACTATATAAAGCCAAGTTTCCCCTTGGACCTCCATATAAAGTATCACCCAATAGTGGATAACCAATACTACTCATTTGTAATCTTATTTGATGATGGCGTCCTGTTTTAAGTATCACATCAATTAAACTATTATTATCTTTCGAGCCTAATGAGCGATATAATAAAAGGGCCTCTTTTCCTTTTTGATCAAGATAGGATTTCACCATTTTTTCATCTTTGGTCATCCGATGACGTAACTCTTGAAAACCATGAGTTGTTTTTAGATTTCCTAAGACAACTGCCAAGTAACGTTTTTCCCAATTGTTTTCTCTAATACTTGCGCTCAATCTACTGGCGGCCTTGGATGTCTTCGCAAACACCATTACCCCACCAGTCATTCGGTCAAGTCGATGGACTAGTCCTAAATAAACATTACCGGGCTTTTGATATTTTCTCTTTAAATACTCTTTAATAATAGTAAGCATATCGAGATCCCCAGTAATGTCAGCTTGGGATAAAACATTAATATGTTTTTCGACGACAATCAGATGATTATCTTCATATAGGACATTTAAATTCTCAAGATAGTTTTCAAGGTTCTTCATATTAACACCTTATTAATTATACACCAATTAGACACTTTTTTCAATCTAATGGAATTATTAATTAATAAGTTCACAAATTTCTTAAAATCATTTGATAGAAACCCTCTGTTTCCAACGGAACTCTTCCTAATTAATGACCAAATTACTTTCTAATTAATCTATCATTTAAGTTGTAAAAAATATCTGAATATGATAAGATAATACAAGACGAAAGGAGTCGATTCTTGTGGAAAAATTACAAAAAGAAGCTGAAGTGAAAACACAAGTACCCGAAGCTCCAGAAAAACCAGTAAAGAAAGTAAAGCTAACAAGACAAGAGCGAAAAAAACTCCGGGTAATTAACAGATTAATAGCAGGGGAAATCAATGGCCCCAAAGCAGCAAAAATGCTTAAATTAACGACTAGACAAATTAGAAATTTAAAACGACAAGTTTTAGAAGAAGGCGAAGAGGGAGTCGTACATAAAAACCACTATAACAAACCTTACAATACTTATGATTCAGAAATTAGTGAGTTTGTTGTAAAACTCTACCGTAAAGAATATCGGGGAGTGAACTTCAGTGAGTTCGCCCGTATTTGTCAAGAAGAACACGGAATTACTGCTTCACGAAGCACTATATATAATTTCTTGCGTCGTGCTCGCATTCGTTCTCCACAACGGAAACGTAAAAAGCGAAAAAAAACTACCACTGCTACAAAAGCTACTACTACAACCAAAGCAGCTTCAACTAAAGCAAAAGCAACGACAAAAGCAGTTGTTAAACATGATGCTAAAGCCAGTGCCTTAGTAGTAACTAATGATAACAATCTATTAGTTGTGGATAGTTCTAAAAACAATAACGATACTCCTACTAATAAATAAATATATTTTTGATTCTAGTTTATCTAGAATCTTTTCTTTTATATGTAAAAACAAAATGTTTGTGTTATAATATTAAAAAGGTGATATGATGCGAAAACAAACCAAAGAAATAAAAATTGGTAACGTCTATATAGGAAACAATCATCCGATTGCTATCCAAAGTATGACTAATACTAAAACCAAAGACATTGAAAAAACAGTCCAACAAATACAGGAACTTGAGGCTCTTGGTTGTCAAATAATCAGGGTTGCCGTCTTAGATTTTCAAGATGCTA
Organism: Acholeplasmataceae bacterium; assembly: GCA_012838945.1. GTDB lineage: Bacteria > Bacillota_I > Bacilli_A > ML615J-28 > CAG-313 > DUOG01. The sequence goes on from DUOG01000126.1 coordinate 10,893, forward strand.
TAGCTATTCAAGAAATCAAAAAACATATCGGGATTCCAATTGTTGCTGATATCCATTTTGATTATCGATTGGCGCTTGCTGCCGCTGAAGCTGGTGTTGATAAACTAAGAATTAATCCTGGAAATATTGGTTCATATGATCGAACCAAGGAAGTCGTAAAAATATGTAAGGAAAAGAAAATTCCGATAAGAATCGGAATCAATGGTGGTTCCTTAGAACCAAAACTACTGATTAAATATGGTGGAAGAACCAAAGAAGCCTTAGTTGAAAGTGCCCAGCGTCATATCGACATCTTACATTCATTAGATTTTGATGATATTGTTATCTCAATTAAAACTACTGATATCCAAGATACTATCGATGCTAATATTCTTGCCAGTTCTACTTTTCCTTATCCACTTCATATCGGTCTTACAGAAGCGGGAAGTAAAACCACCGGGACTATCAGATCCAGTTATGCTCTCGGAACCCTCCTTAATATGGGAATTGGTGATACTATTAGAGTTTCACTAACCGCTGATCCAAAAGAAGAAATAAAAGCAGCTAAAGAAATTCTCCAAATGTTCAATCTCTTTGACAAACCACAAATAATCAGTTGTCCAACCTGTGGAAGAATTGAATATGATATGTTCAAAGTAGCCGATGAGATTGAAAAGTATACCGAAGGTATGACCAAAAAAATGAAAATAGCAATTATGGGTTGTGTTGTAAATGGACCTGGCGAAGCTAAAGAAGCAGATTTTGGAATTGCTGGAGGACGAGATATTGTTGTTTACTTTGAAAAAGGAAAAGTTATTAAAAAAATAAAACCTGAAGAAGCAATTGATGTTTTAAAACAAGCAATTGATAACTTTAAAGATTAAAAAAATGAAAGGAAAATTATTATGAACCAAGAAAACTACCAAGAAAACCTCCCTTACCCAACTAATTTAGAATCCATGACTGCCAAAGCTGGTGCTCGGATTGCTGCTAGCATCGTTGATATGATTGTTCGTTTTATTGTTACAATCCCACTTGGAATTATTATTGCTCCAGCTATTATCGAATATATGAATGAGTATATGGATCAAGTTATGAGTGGTAACTTAGTAACACTAGACTTTGCCTTTCTAGCAAAGTATCAACTACTTATAATGCTATATACACTTGTTGTAAGCCTAGTTATTCAATATCTAATACCGGTTCTTACCAAAGGGAGAACCATTGGGAAAATGGCTCTAGGACTTCGAATAATTAGTGATGAAGGAGAATATGCGTCCCCAAGTAAACTATTTATTCGCAGCACCATTTATGTAGTTGCCCCTCTTCTTCAATATGTTCCAATCATCGGAGACTGGCTATCAACAATTATTACTATTGTTTGGGTTGTTTCCTTTATCTTCTTATTTACTGATCAAAAACATCAAACTGTTCATGACAAATATAGTCGTTGTTTAGTGGTTTATGATAATTTATATCAAGCCCAAAACCAAGGAAGGATTTAAGTCCTTCCTTTTTTAAATAAA
>DUOG01000127.1 GCA_012838945.1 Acholeplasmataceae bacterium
CCATAGAAGGCAGTTATGACTTTTTCAGCACTATTTTCGAATACCTTATTCAAAATTATAACGTAGCAAGTGGAACCTATGCTGAATATTTTACACCGCAAGCATTATCCAGTGCGATTGCTAAAATATTGGTACATATGTCACCAGTTGAAGATAAAATTTATGAAATATACGATCCATCCGCTGGTTCTGGATCACTTGTCTTACACCTAGCAAACGAACTTGGCAATGGTAAATTTGGCAATAAAGCCAGAGTTTACACACAAGATATCTCACAAAAGTCATCACGTTTCTTAAGAATCAATATGCTTCTTAATGGTTTAAAAGAATCATTAGAAAATATTATCGAAGGTGACACATTAGAAACACCCGCTCATTATAGAATCAAAGGTGACGATACATCTGGATTGAAGAAGTTTGATTTTATCACTTCAAATCCTCCATTTAAAACTGACTTCTCATCTACAAGAGATAAAATTAGAACTAAATGGGAAAAAACTTCAAGGTTCTTTGCTGGAGTTCCATCAGTGCCAAATAAGAAAAAAGAATCTATGGCTATCTATCTTTGCTTTATTCAACACATCTTATATTCATTAAAAGACGGTGGAAAGGCTGCGATAGTAGTACCTACTGGATTTCTAACTGCACAAGCTGGAATAGAAAGAAAAATTAGACAGCATATAATAGATAATAAATGGCTTCGTGGAGTTATTTCCATGCCTTCCAATATATTTGCAAATACGGGTACAAATGTATCAGTCTTATTTATTGACAAATCAAATACTGATGGAAAAGTATTGTTTATAGATGCCTCAAATCTTGGTGAAAAAATGAAGATTGGTAAAAGCCAAAAGACTGTTTTATCTAAACAAGAACTAGATAGAATTGTAAAAACTTTTGTAGATCACATAGTAGAGGATGATTTTTCTGTTTCAGTAACTTATGACCAAATTAATCAAAAGAATTATTCATTTAGTGCTGGACAATACTTTGATGTTAAGATTGAGATTAATCAGTTGACTCAAGATGAATTTGAATCGAAAATTACTGAGTTTAAAAATAAACTTAACTCCCTATTTGAAGTTAGTGACAAGTTAGAAAATGACATAATCAAACAACTTGAGGATTTAAAATATGAGTAAACTTAATATAGGTAAAGACTTGTATTTAAAAGGAAGAATTGGATGGCAAGGATTAAGTAAAGATGAATACTTAGTCAAAAGTGATTATAAAATTATTAATGCTACAGCTTTAATGGATGGATATGTAGATTGGAATAATTGTGGTTATATTACTAAAGAAAGATACGATGAAGCCAAGGAAATTCAGTTGCAAGAGAATGATATACTTATATCAAAAGATGGTACATTAGGTAAAATAGGATATGTTAAAAATTTAACAACACCTTGTTCGGTGGCCTCAGGAATATTTGTTTTAAGAAATACAAAACCAGATTTAATAAATTTCGATTATCTTTATCATGTATTGAAAAGCCCAATTTTTAAGGATTTTATTAAGAGAAATAAAGCGCAAGGAAGTACGATTCCTCACCTATATCAAAGAGATTTAGAAAATTTTGAAATTGAAATTCCTAATTTTGAAACTCAAACGAAAATTTCTAATGTATTAAATTTAATAGAAAAAAAGATTGCTATTAACAATCAAATTATTGATGCATTAGTCTCATTATCTAAAACTTTGTATGATTATTGGTTTTTACAGTTCGAATTTCCCAATGATGAAGGAAAACCTTATAAGTCATCTGGTGAAAAAATGGTTTGGAATGAAGTTTTAAATCTAGAAATTCCAGAAGGATGGAGTGTTGTTAATATAGGAGAGATAGCGGATTTATATCAACCTAAAACAATTAGTGGTAATGAGATTTTGAAGGATGGTAAATATTTAGTATATGGTGCAAATGGAATAGTTGGTAAATACAATGATTTTAACCACAATGATAATACAATTGCAATCTGTTGTAGAGGAGCAAGTTGTGGAGAATTTCTTATGACTTTACCATATTCGTGGATAACAGGTAATGCCATGGTTGTTGAACCAAAGGATAAAATCTATAAAGAATTCATCTATTATGGTTTATCAAAAGATAGGATTCGACCTTTTATAAGTGGATCTGCACAACCTCAAATTACACGCAGTAATTTAGAAAATCTTAAAGTAATAATTCCGAAAAGAAATATAATTTTCAATTTCAATACATTCGCACTAGATATTAGAAAAAAGATACAGCAATGCCTATTTCAAAATATTGAGCTTGAATCTATCAAAGACTTTATATTACCACTTCTAATGAATGGACAATTGTCCTTTAAGGAGTAAATTATGAATAAAAAGTAATATACATATTAACAAATCCATCATTTCCACAGTTTTTATAAATTGGTTATGCAGACGATGTAATTAATAGAATTGACAGATTAAATAGTAATCCAGGTCTACCATATTCATTTAGAATTTATGCAACTTATGAAGTGAATGAAAGGCTAGATGATTTAAAACTTCATAAGATGATAGATGCTCTAAATCCAGCTTTGCGTACAAAAGAAGAGGTCTATGGTAAACAAAGAAAACGTGAGTTTTTTGCTATGTCAGCTGAAGTAGCTTATAACATTTTTACCTCCTCAAGTTGCTAATGAGAAAAATGGATGGAATAGTTTTTGGAGTAAATTCTTCGAATTATTTTATAATGGATCTGGTAAAAAATGACAATAAAAAACACTTAAACAATTATTACTATATCTTCGTGGGTATAACATCAATTATTTCTATTGTGTTATTAGGGATTATTGGGCTTCCTAATAGTATTGGAGGTAAGATTGTAGTGTGGTTATTTGCTGGATTATTTTCATACTCGATTTATATATTTTTACCTTTCTTTGATAAGAAAAGTGTAAAATATTATGACGGTTTCCTATTAGCTTGGGCTTATTTTGTAATAATAATAGTGATTGCTTTTAGGACCTCTAATTTGGAAGAATATGATTATTTTGTGGCGTTTTCATTCATAGTTAGTTTACCTTTTATATCAGAATTGATTTTAAAGTCTAAAAGAAATATCAATAAAGAGAAAAATTTTAACATAAAAAAAGAGATTTCAAAGTTGTTTGATATAAATACTTGGTTCACAATCTTGGATGTTTCATCAAATATAAAAGTTAGTGAATATATAATTCGAAAAGATTTAAATGAAATGGTTAAGGAAGGATTTGTAGAGTTGAAAAAAGTTGGAACCAAAAACTACTACAAAATAATTGATAAAAA
>DUOG01000001.1 GCA_012838945.1 Acholeplasmataceae bacterium
ACAAGAACATCTCCATTTGTTCCACCTGCGTTCGTTGCTAACCATATTTTTTTTAGATATGGACGAATATTACCTATAAGTATGTCTCCAATATCATATTTTATTAAACGGCCTTCTAATGGCACGTAGTTTGATGTTGTCTTTCCCATCTTATCAGGAAGAAGGTTGTCCACACCAACATATGTCTCCGAATTTACTTCCCTAGCTTCTATACGACTTTTTGTATATCTAGCGATTTCACCTAAAGTCCTCCACTCTACCTCTTCTCCAAAATTCAACAGTAAATCCCTATAATACTCATACTGTTTTCTTCTTGCTGTAAGCTCTGCTGTAAGCTCTGCTGTAAGCTCGGTGAAATTGTCTAATATTCTGACAATTTCACGTTGCACCTCGATAGGTGGGATAGGGATTAAATACTCATCGCGTATAACTGAAGGATGTGCTTTAATTATGTAATTATAATATTTTTTAGACCATTCATTGGATAAAGCATAGTATAAATATTTGCAATTTAATTCATTTGAAAATACCTTCAGCCAACCGGATACATTTGTAACTGAATATCTATGATTATTTCTATAAAAAAATTTGCCCCCTCCATCAATGCTCCATGTTATTCTTTCATCATCAAACATAAATTTGTCATATTTCCCTATACTTCCATCACCTTTAGCAGAACTAGAATATACTGGATATTGTCCTGGATAACTGTCAATTTCTTGTTTACTGATTACATTTCCTCTTCCTAATTTAATATAATTGTTGTCTTCTAAATACCCTAAAGTACAATAGTCAACGCCATAAGGGCATAAGTCATGTATCAATTTTTCTAATTTACTCATTAGTCCACCTCAATTTCAGCAATAATCTTATCTATCTCTTCTCTTAAAACTTTCTGTCTTGCTACTATTTTTTCTATCTCTGCATTGAGGGCAACAATATCAATCTTTTCTCTTGTATCTTCTTTTTCAACATAAGTTGATACCGATAAGTTATAATCTTGTTCAGCTATTTCACTATTAGGGACTAGTCTTGCAAAGTGTTCTATATCTTTCCTTTCCTTAAACGCATTAAGGATTTTGTCAATGTTTTCTTGTGTTAACTTGTTATTATTTGTAATCTTAATAAATTCTTTTGATGCATCAATAAATAACGTACTATTATCTACTTTTGATGATTTCTTTAAGACCATAATACAAGTGGCAATGCTAGTTCCAAAGAACAAATTATCTGGGAGCTGAATTATACAATCAACATGGTTATTATCAATTAGGTATTTTCTTATTTTTTGTTCAGCACCACCACGATATAATACACCTGGGAAACATACAATAGCCGCTGTTCCATTTTCAGACAGCCATGATAAACAGTGCATTACAAATGCAAGATCTGCTTTAGACTTAGGAGCTAGTACTCCAGCAGGTGCAAATCTAGAATCATTTATCAACATAGGATTCGAATCGCCTTCCCATTTAATTGAGTAAGGTGGATTAGAGACAATCGCCTCAAAGGGCTCATAATCCCAATGTTTTGCATTTGTTAAAGTGTCACCCAAAGCAATATCAAATTTATCATAATCAATATTGTGTAAAAACATATTAATTCTACATAAGTTATAAGTTGTAATATTGATTTCTTGACCAAAGAAACCAATACGAACATTTTCTTTACCTAAGATCTTTGCGAACTTAAGTAATAATGAACCGGAACCACATGCAGGGTCATATACTTTATTTACTTCTTTTTTACCAACCACTGTTAAATGTGCAAGTAACTCTGACACTTCTTGTGGTGTATAGTATTCACCACCACTTTTACCTGCGTTTGCAGCATACATACTCATTAGATATTCATAGGCATCACCAAATAAATCAATGGTACCATTCTCATAATCACCAAAATTTAAATCATTTATTGCTTTTAATAAGTTCGCAAGCTTTTTATTTCTTTCAACTACTGTGTTTCCTAACTTTTTACTATTAACATCTAAATCGTCAAATAGTCCTTTAAGGTTGTCTTCTGATTTAGTTCCATAAGATGAAGCTTCAATATCCTTAAATACTTTTTCTAATGTCATATTTAAGTTTTCATCAGTATCAGCCTTTTTTACCACGTTACAAAAAAGTTCACTTGGTAATATGAAAAATCCTTTTTCTTCAACGATTTGATTTTTGGCTGGTAGCGCTTCTTCATCAGGTAATTTAGCGTAATCAAAATCTTTTATACCAGCTTTCCATTGTCTTTTATTATATTCATTAGTTAAATTCTCGGAAATAAAACGATAGAACAAAAGTCCTAATACATATTGTTTAAAGTCCCATCCATCAACGGATCCTCTTAATTCATTAGCCATTTGCCAAATAGTTTTATGTAATTCTGCTCTTTCCATTTCTTTTCTGTTATTCATTTTATATAAACCCCCTGTCTGCTTATAGTTGCTTTATAATCAAATTATATCATTTTTCTACAAATAATTAAAGATAAGCATTAAAATACAACTTTTTTATAACGTGTAAAGGTATTTTTAGAAAATCTTTTTTGATGATGATTAATGAAAACCACTTCTAATGTGGTAAGTGCAAATGTCAATATTCAATTGACCACCTAGCATTTTAACCATTCAATGGTCTCTTTAATTCTGTAAGAATCTCCTTTGATATTTATTACATAAGTTTTATGAGTTAACCGCTCCACCATCACTGCAGTTAAGGTTGGTTAAT
>DUOG01000128.1 GCA_012838945.1 Acholeplasmataceae bacterium
GAAAACAGTATGAGTACTACAGAGACAAACTATTAACTTTTGATACAGAGGAGTAATGTAATGAATAAATATAACATTATTATTGAGAACATTGATTCAACTGTTGTTAGTTCATATGAATCAAAACGAACACGCCCAACTGAATATCAAAGTGAAGCTGATTTAGAAAAGGCACTTATTAAACAACTCATAAGTCAAGGTTATGAGTATTTAAAGGTGCATAAAGCTAGTGATTTATTAGCTAATTTAAAGTTGCAATTAGAAAGATTAAATGATTATAAGTTTAGTGATAAAGAATGGAATACTATTTTAAATAGTTATCTTGCTAATCCAAAAGAATCGATCGTTGAAAAGACAAGAAAAGTACAAGAAGATTATATTTATAGTCTTACAAAAGATGATGGATTAACGCAAAACATTAGAATTTTAGATAAATCAAATATTCATAACAACTTTCTTCAAGTTGTTAATCAAGTTGAAATTGAAGGCAAGAGAAAGAATATTTATGATGTTACTATTTTAGTAAATGGTTTACCTTTAGTTCATATTGAACTTAAAAGAAGAGGTGTAACTTTAAAAGAAGCTTTTAATCAAATCAAAAGATATCAAGAAGAATCTTTTTGGGCTGAAAGTGGATTATATGAATATGCTCAAATATATGTTATATCAAATGGAACTCAAACTAAGTATTACTCTAATACTACAAGAAAAGCTGCTACAAAAGACAATATTAGTAAACAAACAAGTAAAAGAAAGACAAGCAATTCTTTTGAATTTACTAGTTATTGGGCTGATGCTACAAATAAAACTATTCCTGATTTAAAAGATTTTACAGCTACATTTTTTGCTCGTCATACATTATTAAATGTATTAATTAAATATTGTGTTTTTACAAGTGACAATATGTTACTTGTGATGAGACCTTATCAAATTGTAGCTGCTGAAAAGATTATTAATGAAATTAATATTAATTTGAATAACAAAAAAAGAATAGGTACTGTTGATGCTGGGGGATATATCTGGCATACAACAGGTTCTGGTAAAACTTTAACATCTTTTAAAGCTGCTAGAATTGCATCTGAACTTGAAGGAATTAGTAAAGTATTGTTTGTAGTTGATAGAAAAGATTTGGACTATCAAACTATGAAAGAATATGATAAGTTTGAAAAAGGTGCTGCTAACTCTAACGTGTCTACAGCTGTTTTAAAAAGGCAGTTAGAAGATCCAAATAGCAGAATTATTATTACCACAATCCAAAAACTATCAAACTTTATTAAAGGTAATAAGGGACATTATATTTATAATGAAAATGTAGTTTTGATTTTTGATGAGTGTCATCGTTCGCAGTTTGGAGAGATGCATAAGAATATTACTTCATCTTTTAAGAAATATATGATTTTTGGTTTTACAGGAACACCAATTTTTGCTGTTAATACAAGAGCTGGAACTAAATTACCAACTCTTAAAACAACTGAGCAAGTTTTTGGTAAACAGTTACATACTTATACGATTGTAGATGCAATTCAAGATGGTAATGTTTTACCATTTAGAATTGATTATGTTAACACTACAAAAGCTAAAAAAGATATTGAAGATGAAGAAGTATATGATATCAAAAGAGAGAAAGCTTTACTTGCTCCTAAAAGAATAGAAGCAGTTACTGAGTATATTTTAGAACACTTCCACCAAAAGACTAAGCGCAATGAAAGAGCTTATGATTTTATGAGACTTGTAAACATTGAAGATGTTGCTAAGTATCAAGGTAAAATGGAAGAGATTAAGAAAAAGACTCAACTTACTGGTTTTAACTCTATCTTTGCTGTTGCTTCAATTGATGCAGCTAAAGGATATTATGCAGAGTTTAAGAGACAACAAGAAAAGTTACTGGAAGAACAAAGATTAAAAATAGCTACTATATATAGCTGGAATCCTAATGAAGGTAGTGAGTTTGAAGATGATGGTTTATATGATGAAAACAATGAGAACACTGACGGCTTAGATCAATCATCTCGTGATTTCTTAGATGATGCTATTAAAGACTACAATGAATATTTTGGTACTAGTTATGATACATCTAGTGAAAAATTTCAAAACTATTATAAAGATGTTAGTTTAAGAGTAAAAAACAGAGAAATTGATTTACTAATAGTAGTTAACATGTTTTTAACTGGTTTTGATGCCACAACATTAAATACTTTATGGGTTGATAAAAGATTAAGACAACATGGTTTAATTCAAGCTTTTTCAAGAACAAATAGAATATTAAATTCAATTAAAACATTTGGTAACATTGTTTGTTTTAGAAACTTAGAAAAACAAGTTAATGATGCTATTGCTTTATTTGGAAACAAAGATGCTTTAGGTATAGTTTTACTAAAATCATTTAAAGATTACTATGAAGGCTATGATGACTTTCCTGGATATGTGAAATTGGTAAAACAATTAATCAATGAATATCCTTTGGGTGAAGAAATTATTGGGGAAGAAAACGAAAGAAAATTTATTAAATTATTTAATACTATTTTAAAGGTTAGAAATATCTTGCAATCATTTGATGATTTCAAAGATAAAGAATCAATTAGTGACTATGATTATCAAGATTATCAAAGTATTTATATTGATTTATATGATAAATATCGTAAACAAGCAAAAGCTGATGCGGAAGATATTGATGATGATTTAGAGTTTGAATTAGAACTGGTCAGATCAGTAGAAGTTAATATTGATTATATTTTAATGTTAGTTTCCAAGTACTATGATAATAACAGGCAAGATAAAGAAGTTGTTGTTAAAGTTACTAAGGCTATTGATTCATCTCCATCTTTAAGAAACAAGAAAGATTTGATCTTAAGGTTTATTGATCAAGTTAATGTTAATGAGGAACTTGATAATGAATGGAAAGCATATATTCAAGAATCAAAAAATAATGAACTTGAAAAAATTATTAAAGAAGAAAACTTAAAATATGAAGCAACTGTCAAATATGTTGATAAAGCATTTGATACTGGTGAAATGAAAGCTATCGGTACTGATATTACTGAAATATTACCAGCGACATCAATGTTTAAAACTAAAGATGGAATTAGTAGAGAAGTTAAAAAAGAAACAGTATTTCAAAAATTATTAGCATTTTTTGAAAGATTCTTTGGTTTATAAAAAAGGGCTTTTGCCCTTTTTTAAATTGTAATTAAAATATAGATTTGGTATAATTATAGTATTATACGAGGTAGATTATGAATGTAGCAATAGATTTAAGTAATGTTGTTTTAAAAACAGAAAGACTAATTTTAAGGCCTTGGAAAGAAGAAGACCTATATGACTTTTATGAGTATGCAAGTGTAGAAGGTGTAGGTGTTATGGCTGGCTGGAATAGACATACTAGTATTACGGAATCAAAAACAATTTTAGATCGCTTTATTGTCGGTAAAAGAACTTTTGCTGTAGAAAAAGATGGTAAGGTTATTGATTCATTGGGTGTTGAACAATATTTTGAAAGACTATTTCCTGAACTTGACTCTTTAAAGGGAAGAGCAATAGGTTATATATTATCAAAAGACTATTGGGGACAGGGCCTAATGCCAGAAGCAGTAAAGGAAGTTA
>DUOG01000129.1 GCA_012838945.1 Acholeplasmataceae bacterium
CAATCCATGAGTGCTAAAGGTAATGCCTATGACAATGCAGTAATTGAAAGCTTCTTCGGAACGCTTAAGTGTGAAACAATCTATTTACAAAAGGTTAAATCTTTATCTGATTTAATTAGAACAATTGATGAGTATATCTATTGGTATAATCACGATAGAATAAAATTAACTCTAGGTGGTTATTCACCTATCCAATATAGACTCATGAATCAACAAATGATATAATAACTACAAAGAACATAAAGTACAAGAAAATGGTATCAATTCAGGTATTTGTTGAACCTTCCTTTTTCTTTCTAAATAATGCCATAGACACCTCCGTCTTTTCGATGAAGATTGAATGCTGAAATGTACTAAATTTTATGAGTATTTCACCATTTATTTCTACTTTTCTCAAAATCTTTCATAAGTTCTTCTAATTTCGCATTTGACTCTTTAAGTTCTGCATTAAGTTTCTCCAAATTTTGAATAGATTTTCTTTTTTTATCCATCTCATCTAGTTTTTCTACGAAAGTCATAAATTTTATGGATATAAAATCTTCGGGTACACTTGTCATTTTACATAGTTTTCTTTTTAATACTCTGATTTGATCATCATCTAGATATTCAATTTTATCTTCATCGAAAATGATCTTCACAACGCAAGAATCATTAAAAAGTGCTTTAGCAAAAAGCATGTTCATTCCATTATAATCATATTCATTAGCTGGATTATTGCTGAAAAAATCATTGAAGAAATCATTTAAATTATTTGCGATTTTGTCAGGATCAAAAATTTCAGGATAACTTACTAACAACTCAACTTTGATTTCATAATCATTTCTATACTCATTATCAACATTTGGTTTTATTTCCTGACTCTTTTTCTTCTTAAAAATATCAAATAATCCCATATATGTCCTCCAAAGATCGTAAACTCTTACCCTAATTATAACATTATTAATTACATTTGACAAGGTCATGTAAAACTATACAAGATTTTCATAATTCAACTTATATCTATTTAAAACAGCATACGCAATAATAAGTGCTACAGCTCCATCAATTCTTTTATACTTACTTCCGAGTTTTGATGGCTGAATGTTACCATTGATATCAATCTTAGCTTGTGTATTTGATAAGTTCCATTTCATTATTGGATTGTTGTTATAGATTACATTTCCATTCTTCAAATCAGCTTCGAGTTGTTTCATGGGCTCAGATAAAGAGTATATACCTTGTCTGACCTTTTCCATTTCAAAACCTAAGTCTTCCATTTCTTTAGTCCAGTACTGACTATTCCATGGATCATACCCAACCCATAAAGGTCTAATCTCATAGGTTCTTATCATTGTTAGAAACCACTGTGTCACAAGTGTGAAGTCATTTTGATTACCTTCCGTTACAGTAATTAATCCTCTTTGAACCCAAATATCATACGGTACATTATCCTCTTCTTTTCTGCGTTTAATAACTTCACTCGGCATAAAGAATTGTGGTATAACATACTTCTTACCATCTTTAATTAGCAGCAAGAGTGCAACTGTAAGGTCGGTGGTTGATGATAAGTCAACACCTCCAATGGCGTAACTATTTCTTAGCTCATTGATATCATACGTTGCTTCATTGTTTAGATCATTATAAGTCAACCATGATCCTTGTTCTAATTGTTTAACATTGAAGTCTTTACAAAGCATCGTGACTCGTGTTGCTAAGTCATGCCTAGATTTATTCATCAAGTCATCTAAATATGAATATGTCTTTACAGTTCCAATGCTTGGATTACTTTTTTGCCATGAGCTTTTATCCTCATAAACTTCATTAATTGAGTCTTGAGTATATAACCAGGGAAGTACACGTTCATCGTCGATCTCCCCCTTGATCATCTTTCTAACATAATCTAGTTTACTATCTAAGAAACCACCTACTGTATTACCTTCAGTTGTAATAATAAAAATCAGCGGTTCCTCTTTAGTTGATTGACTTTGTTTGATAGCATCGTATACTTTTGAATCAGTCATTTCATGAACTTCATCAATACAACCAACCTCAATATTATACCCATCCTTATTTCTCGATTGAGCAGACAACTTTTTTATCTTATTCTTGGTTTTTGGTGAGTAAATGTGAAAGATATTTTTCTTACTTCTTTTTTCATTCGATAGTGCTTTCGAGCCTTCTCTCATGTTGTTAATTTCTTCAAATAGGATATTCGCTTGTTCAGAGGTATTAGATGCACATACGATATCAACACCACCTTTAGATAAGAAAAACTCAGCTAAATCAATGCCTGCGATAAAGGTTGTCTTACCATTCTTTCTGGCAATCAACAATAAAACCTCATTAAACCTTCTTAAATTGGTGTCCGCCATTTTAAATCCATATGCCGTTTGAAGTACTGCCTTCTCCCATAATTCTAGTATGAATGGTTCTCCATTAAATGGACTTTTAGTATGTTTGCAGAAAGTTTCTATAAACTCAATTCGTATATTTCCAGGACGTTCATCAAAAGTGTATCTAGGATTATCCATATCTTTAATAAGTGATTCAAGGACTGTTAGTAATTCTTTACCAACTTTTATTTTGCCCTTTTGAATCTCATCGTAATACATTAATAAATAGTTCATTCTGACATTCTGCCTATGAATTTGTCAAATTCATCATCTTCATCAATTATGTTTTTACCCATGATGGAATTAAGTGTTTTGATTACAGTGCCATATGAATTGACTAGTTTTGTATAGTACTTAGCTGCTTCAGTTTGACGTTGTGCACCTTTTTTGGAAATCTGCACTGCACCGTATTTTCTGATTTGATGCTGAAGTGATTCTAGTTGAACTTTCATAAAGGCTGCTTCATTGATTAAATTATCCACAAGTTCACTTTTTGATTGTTCAACTGATAAAAAGAGCATCTTTAATCTTTCATATTCAATTTGTACTTTATCAATCATTGCCACCTTGTTCACTCGCTTTCAAATTAGAAAAAAGCCACTTTCGTGACTTGATAGTTTTTAGTGGTTCTCTATATCTTTTAGATATTAGTTCAACTTCCAAAGTGCATATAGAGTACTGTCGGATTTTTTATCCCATTTTCTTGCACTAGACATATCAGAATTGTAGTATTTGGTTCCAGAAACTACAAACATACTATCGTAATAACCTAGAAAAGTATAACCGTATCTAGTTGGTTTACTTGCGTATGGCATTGAATCGCCATATACAACATCCACACTTTGACTAATTGGTGTTCCACCATTTCCCCTAAGGTTAATTGAGTATGTTTGACTACCTCCACCATTATCAGTCGAACAACCAACCAGAGCAAATATTACAAAACTTAGTAATAATATGCCAATACATTTTTTTATTGCTGTCATGATTCTACCTCGCTTACCTTTATAGGTATTGTTGATAATTTAAAATCCATATTTTCAAAAACTTGGGCTTCCATTTTTTAATTGCCCACTCATGCGGTACCCTAAGAGATCATTGTTACTTTGAATGGGGGGATAATTTTATAACTTTATCATCTAACTTAAAATTATTTGTTATTGTTAAATCCCAACCTTTCATTGTTGAGTGCCAATTCCGATGTATTAAAAACACATCCCAAGACAATAAGTATACTTGATCTATTTGATATTTATAATTAAATTTTACTACAACAGCATAATCAAATAATTTTTTTGGATTTAATTCATTTTTATGATTATCTCTATCAAAAATACTTGTTTTATTGTTTTTTCCTTTTATTCCTTTAACACTAAAACTGAGATTTGATTTTATATCTTTAATATCAAAATCTTTCGTTGATGGTGGTTCTAGAATTAATTCCATCTCATTGTTCCAACTTTTTAAATATTTTAAAGCATAATATTCTGCTAATTCACCCGTCAAATTTGAAGTTCTTATTACTCCACGATTTTTAAGTTCTATTTCTATATTGCTATATAATTCTAATAATTCTTC
>DUOG01000130.1 GCA_012838945.1 Acholeplasmataceae bacterium
GAACGGCATCCACGAGTAATCATATTTTATAACTTCGATTACGAGTTAGAAATTCTCAGAAATCTGGGTTACGGACCAAAAGTAAAAATCGCCGAATGGAATAGCCATAAACATGAACCAATCCCGAACAGTAAGAGTTGGGTTTACCTCGTGCAATATGCGGCCGGTTGTGAAGGTTGGAACTGCATCAAGACTGACACTATTATATTTTACTCGCAAAACTACTCTTATAAGGTCATGGTACAAGCCGCAGGACGAATCGATAGGCTTAATACGCCTTATACAGATTTATATTACTACCATTTGAAATCTCGAAGTGGAATTGACTTAGGTATCAGTAGAGCTCTTAAAGAAAAAAAGAACTTTAACGAGACTAAGTTTGTTAAGTGGTAACGCTAAAAAAACACATCCTGTTATGGAAACTATATTTTGAAAGGAGAATAAAATCATGTTTAATGTGGTAAATTCGAGCAATGGGATAACAGTTGAACGCGACGAAAAAGGAGTGTTTAAAATTAGCGGGGATTTTAAAGTTCCATTCGATGAGTTACCGAAAGAAGAACAAAAAGATATTCTCAAACTTATATCAGAAACCAAAAAGATTGAGTCCTAACAAGGGCTCTTTCTTTTATTTTTTATTTGAAAGGAGTAAACACGATGGAATTTTATAGCTGAAAAAGTAAAAGATATTATAAACGCATCTTTAATAGAGAAAAGAAGATGTGATTTAAGATATTTAGAGTTAGATAAAACTTAATACTACGAATGCGACTGGGGTTACTTGTGCGAAGACGATAAAAAACAAAATGATTAAGATTTCATTCAAATTGAGGTGAATTTTTTGATTAATGAATTTAAAGGCAAGCACTATTTTTTAAGTAATTTTTATTCTGCACCAGTTATGTTTGAAGGATTAGTTTATCAAAACAATGAGGCAGCATTTCAATCAGCAAAAGTTAAAGATATAGAAAGAAGAAAACAATTTTGTAATTTAGATCCTTCGACTGCAAAAAGAAAAGGTAGAAATGTATTACTTAGAAATGATTGGGAAGATATCAAAGATGAAGTTATGTATCAATGTGTCAAGGATAAATTTACTAGAAATTTAGATTTAAGACAAAGATTACTTGATACAGGTAGTGAAGAATTAATTGAGGGTAACACATGGAATGATACCTATTGGGGTGTATGCAGAGGGAAAGGAAAAAATATGTTAGGCAAAATCCTTATGAGAGTAAGGAAAGAAATTGAATAAAACGAATATTTGGTGTAACATGATAAAAACTAAATTAGATAAAACTTAATACTTCGCGTAAAAAACGAAATAGAAGGTTTGGCAATAAAGATATTATTGTCTAAACCTGAAGAAGTAGTTAAAATACCTAGAATGACTGAATTGACAGATGCACAAATCGACGAATTAGCAGATGTAATAAGAACAATTAGAAATATGTTAGAAATCGAGGATGAGTCCTAACAAGGGCTCTTTCTTTTATTTTTTATTTGAAAGGAGAAAGAACATGGAATTTAAGGCGACAGAGGTTGTTTTATTTGCGGATCCTTTAGAAGGGACAGAAAAGCATTATGGGGTACTTTTCGAAAATGGTTTTATTCTTTGTTTTTGCTGCGGTGGTTATATTGAACCGGAGGATTATATTATTATTGAGCATTGCGACTGGGATAAGGTAGACGAAACTCTTCTGAAAAACTACTAATTCCCGGAGAGTATTGAAAGGAGGAAAAAATGGAGGATATTTATAAAGAAGTTTATTTCGATCAGTATTGTAAGAACTGTATATATGAAAAGACGGCTGAGAAAGACGAACCTTGTTATGAGTGTTTGAATAATCCGGTAAATCTATATTCTCACAAACCTGTTAATTTTGAAAAGAAATAATTGGAATGTTTGAAAGGAGAAAATAATGAGTTATCTATATGATCAATATTTAACTAATCATAAGTCTAATGTTAAAAAAGGGTTTGATTGGATCAAAGATAATCTTCCCGAATTAATAAAACCTGAGTTTGACCTAGAGCATCAGATATGTTTTGCTCATGACCACTCAAAAACAAAACAAGACGAGTACAACGCTTACGATGCATATTTCTATGGCGGAAACAGATCATTTTTTGTCGTTCAAGAGTTTAACAAAGCTTGGCTTCTCCATATTCATCGTAACCCTCATCATTGGCAATATTGGATTCTTATCAACGATAATCCCGAAGAGGGAGAAATTCTTATAGAGATGCCTTACAACTATATTCTTGAAA
>DUOG01000131.1 GCA_012838945.1 Acholeplasmataceae bacterium
ACCATATTTCCTTTTCCCCTTTCTGCTAAGAATAAACTGTAAGGCTTTGTAGATAGCCTTATAGATTTACCTTTTATAAAGTATAATATCTTAAATAAATCAATTTGTCAAATCAACCTAAGATTAAACTTTTTTAAATACGAACATTCTTCTTGGATATGTCTTTTCCATTTCTGATAAAGCAAAAGTCACAAATTCTATGAATTCAAAATGTTGGCTTAAATATTCAATCCATTCATCATTTGTTTTGTTATTACTTCTAAAGATATTATCCCTATAGATGCAATCATTCTTTATTTGAAATCCTTTTTCTTCAAAGAAACTAAGTGGAAAATCCGGATTAATTGAAACTAATAAATAACCATCATTTTTTAAAACCTTTTTACAAGATAGAATTACATTCTCTAAAGCCTCATCCGTTATAACATCAAAAGTATTAACTGTTAACACAGCATCAAAATAATCAATATAATTATCCAAGGTATTTTCATCACCAACAATAAATTTTAAATTTTTTATTTTTGATGCTTCAATAGTTTGATTGCATGTATTAACCGCATTAATACTTTGATCAATTCCAATACCTTCTTCAATATTGACTGTATAGCCAAGCTCAATTAATCCCCAGCCACGACCACTTCCAAATTCTAATACTTTTGAACCTTCTTTAATATACTTTTTAACTGTTCGGTTGAAGTTTTCATCCTCAACCCATTTACCTAATACTTCATCGGACTTGCTATCCTTAAAGTGGTTGTTCCAAAAATCCTTCAACTTTAAATATTCATCATTCATTATGTCTAATTAACCTCCATTTATTACATAAGATTTTCAAAATTAGTTATATTACTTTCCTATAAAATAGAAAATACGTCATTTATAAAGGTATTGATATCAGATATTTTATTATCCGACCTTCGCCAGTTTTCACTTGTTGGAAAGACTATTCCATCTGGTTTCAAATTGGGCATCTCCCACATTTCTTTAGATGTTCGATTATTATCCAACCATTCTTTAACAAAGTTTAGATCATTTTCTTTTGAAAAAGGAGCTATAAATTTAATTGCAAGCAAATAATAGATCGTATTTTTAGAATCAAATATTAGAGGCAACTCATATAGATTATTATTGTAGATATAATATATTCCCTTCTCCATCACGAACTTAAAGTATGCCCGTTTAACAGGTGGACAAAGGGTATTTGTTAATAAGCTTACCACATAAAAATTTGATGGTGAAATCTCTCTTAGTCCCTGATTACCAAATATAAGTCGATACTGTTTTTTATATTCAGTATAGTCAAACTTATTATCAATAACAGATTGTTCAATACTATCTTTCCATTTTTGCTTTATTGAAGAGACTTTCTCGTCTTCAATCTGAAATAGATTTAACCAACAGGAAAACATTAATTCTTCAAAGACATCCCAATTAATAACTTTTTCTCTTCTATCAGGAATAATAATTTCTTTATATAAACACTTCTTTACATAATTTAAGCATTTATTAACTATTGGATTATCCTTATTTAGATTCAATAACCAAAATCGTCTCAATGCTTTTTCAGTTGTGATAGATCTATCACTACTCATACTATGAAATCTTCCAAATCCACCATCAATATTTTGGATTGATGCTAAATATTCAATTTTCATTAGGACCTCACTTTTTATTTTCTACTACTGAAAACTCCCTAGTATTATAAACAATAATTTCCAATTTTAAACAATACAAATTATAACATATTTTTCATTTTTACAAACATTTTTGTAAAAATTTTTTTAAGATTTGCTTCTATTATTATTTATGATTTATTTTAGAAGATTGATTTATGATTTTTTATGTAATCAATAATGTTTTTTAAGCCAATTTCAAAAGTAAGATACGTTTGTTCGGTGGTATTTATTTCAGCAATGTAATAGAATTTTGTATCCATATAAATCAGCGTAGAACATTTTAAGTTAATATTAGTTCCTGTTTTTATGTCTTCATTTATAAAAACATCTTTTAAAACAGAGTAATTTTCTCCTATAATTTCTAGCCTAATGTCACTCTGATTTGATTCAGCTTGATCAAAACCATTTGGATATTTAAAACTATCATCATTTTCAATAACTATATACATCAAACCTTCTAAGTCTTCATATCTAAGATAGTTAGCATTAATTGTAATATAATTATTCTCATCACTTAAATGTTTCCTCATTTTTTTATTATAGCCATTGCACGAAGTTAAACTAAAAAGACCTAAAAGCAAAAATATCATAAAAAACTTTTTCATTATAACGAACCCCTTTTGTAATTATATGGTATCATTTTTAATTGTTTTTGGCTCACAATTATATAAAATTTAAAAACGATAATAAAACATACTGATCAAACCTTAGACTATTAAATATTATATTCATAAATAAAAATTGGGTCATTTAAAACCCAATTCTTTATCGTTCTAATTTGCCTGAATAACTGCCTGTTCCCCCAGAAACATTTATAACATTAAATCCTTTTTTTGATAGGAATTTACATGTAGAAGAACTTCTTCCCCCCGATTGACAGACGATATAATATTCTTTATTCTTATCCAAATATTTATCTGGATTATATATCAAGTTATTCATCGGTATATTTTTTGATGACGGTATATGACCTTCTGAATACTCAAATGGTTCTCTAATGTCTATTAAAGATACCTTTCCTAAGTTATTTTTAAGTTTATTCACATTTATTGAATCATAATTCTTTTTAAAAAACATAATCATTTCTCCCTATATTGTTTTTATCTTTCTACTCTTTATAATACAAATCATAGTATCTAGAAAAATTACTCTCTAAGTCAACTAAACTCATATATCTTAATTTTCTAATTGTTTCCTTACCATCAATAAAGACAATTATTGATGGTAAAGTAAATACATTATACTGTGCAGCTATTTCAGGATGATTTTCTAATTCTATTTCAGCTGATTTTATCTTGGGATATTTTTTTAACAATTCAATAACTTGTGGTTTAATAACCCTACAAACACCACAATTAGTTCCACTGAAATATAGTAAGACCATATCATTACTTTTAATCAAGTTTTCTATATCGAAAATTGACTCCATTAATTGCATAAACAACCTCTAGTTACTACAGTAAATATCGCGAAGTGCTTGAATGATTTTTGATATTTTATCGTCCTTGATTGAGTAGGTAATGTTTAATCCACTTCTTTTTGCATCAATAATCTTATTTAATTTAAGTACTGCTAAGTGCTGTGATAAAGCAGGTTGTGAAATATGACTAAGTTTCTTATGAAGTTCACTAACGGTCATTTCCATTTCTAATAGATTACAAACTATTGCTAATCTGTTTTCATTTGCTAGAACTTTCAATAATTCTGCTATCTCTTTTAAATTGGTTTCTAACATAAACCCTCCATAATACATCTTTCTATCGTTTGCCAAACTTTTTAGTTGCTAGTGAATATGTTATATATCCACCTGATACGTTCGATACGTTTGTATAACCGTTACCTTGCAATATTCTTATCGCTATGTAAGATCTTACTCCAGATTGGCAATTAACATAGATCGGGTAATCTTTTTCTACTGTGATTTCATTTAGTCTATTTCTTATCTCATCAACTGGTATATTGATAGAACCATCGATGTGGCCTCTTGCAAATTCTTTCTTGCTGCTAACATCGATAAGTAAACCACCACTTTTCATAATATTATCGATTTGATTCCAGTGAACTACATCATAAACTCCTCTATACACATTATCAGCAACATATCCTACGATATTTACCGGATCTTTTGCTGATGAGTAAGGAGGTGCATAACTTAGTTCTAAATCGGGAAGATCAGATATTGTAAGGTTCCCTTTAATTGCTGTTGCTATGACATCAATTCTTTTCTCAGTACCACTTCCTCCAACGGCTTGGGCTCCAAGGATTTTTCCATTCTCAGGGTCAAAGAGTAATTTGATCGCTATATCTTTTGCATTAGGATAATACCCCGCATGGTTTCCGCGATGAACATGAACCGCTTTATAAGGCCTTCCTTTTCGTGATAAAATTTTCTCATTGTTGCCAGTTGATGCTACAGTTAAATCAAAGACTTGGGCAACAGAGGTACCTAAAGAACCTTTATATGAGACATTCATTCCATTGATATGGTCAGCAACCAATCTTCCTTGACGATTTGCTGGCCAGGCTAAAGCAATTGCTGTCTTAGAATCATCAATATAATCAAATACTTCGATTGCATCACCAATCGCATAAATATCTTCTACAACCTCACCATTTTCATTCAAGGTTTGAAGTTCCTTAGTGGTTAAAATATGCCCTCTAGGTCCAATCTTTAATCCTGCCTCTACCGCAAGCTTATTTTCTGGTGTAACCCCTATGGCTAGTATGATTAAGTCAGTGTCTATCACTCTACCACTTTTTAGAACAAGTGTTTTTCCATTATCCTGAATACTATCTACAGAATCTTCAAGTAATAAACTTACACCATTGCTTTCGAGTTCCTCATGAACAATTTGGGCCATTTCAAAGTCTAGGGGTGCCATAACTTGATTAGCTAAATCAACTATGGTGACTTTTATTCCCTTTAGAGTAAGATTTTCCGCCATTTCAATGCCGATAAATCCACCACCGATAATTACAGCATCTTTCACATTATTATCACTGATATAAGACTTAATCTTATCTGCATCAGGAATATTACGTAATGTAAAAACATTATTGGCTTCACTTAAACCGGTAATTGGAGGAACTATTGGCTTTGCCCCCGGTGATAAAATTAGTTTATCATAACTTTCAATGTAGTTTTCACCTGTCTTTAGATTTTTAACAGTAACCTTCTTATTTTCCTTATCAATATCTAAAACTTCTGAAAAGTTCCTAATGTCGATGTTAAAACGTTTAGACATCCCTTCTACCGACTGAACTAATAAATCTGAACGTTTTTCAATTACATCACCGATATAATAAGGTAACCCACAGTTAGCAAAAGAAATATGTTCGTTTCGCTCAAATAGGATGATTTCATCCTCTTCTGACAGACGACGTAATCTTGCTGCTGCAGTTGCACCACCTGCAACGCCACCAATAACTAATATTTTCTTCATATTATCAATCTCCTATTTATATTTTATATAAGTTTATAAGCAACTACTTATATTGTATCAGAATAATTACCCTTTGTAAATCATATTGCTTTTTCATATAAGTAAGATAATACACTTTATTTGATAATTTGCTTCATGAATCTTTAAGTGATATAATAACGGGGAAGTTGAAATATTTAATTATTGGTGAAAGCATATGATAAATAATAAAACCATTTACCACATCGTAACAACAAGTGGTGAAAATTATAATAGTGTATATCTTAATTGGCATAGCGATAAAAACAATAGCTATGTTTTACTTAAAGAAGCTGATGACTCAAATTTTAAAAAGATGAAACCAACTAGTGCTATTTATTGGGATACCAAAAATACCTTTAATGCTAACTCTGAAGATTCCTTTTATATAAATACGAGATATGTCTGCTATTTACATTTAACTGATTTATCTGATAACACCATTTATGAATATAAGATTGTAAATGATGACGAAGAAAGCGACACCTACTCTTTTAAAATTACGAGTGATACAAGTTTGAAATTCTTAGCATTTAGTGATTTGCAAAATCCAGGTAACTTGGTAACCCACAATCTAATGAACAAATTATCAGAGCTTTGCCCAGATGCTAATTTGATGGTTTGTAGCGGTGATTTGACCGGTACTGCTGCAAACGAATCCGAATGGACTTGGCTTTTAGATAATAGTATTAATCCATTTAAAGATAAAATCTTCTCATCTTCAGTCGGAGATCATGAATACTGGGGCAAAGATGTTGGCCGCGGTATTCCAATGATGAACATTCCTGATACTTACAACCACATCTTCAGAAATCCTCAAAATGGTCCTATAAATTATTTAAACAGCAGCTACTACTTTATTAAAAGCAGAGTACTTTTTATCTTTTTAAATATGGGTGACTCTAATACAATCAAAGGCCCTATCTTTGAAGAACAAATTTTATGGTTTAATGATACGATAAATGCTTTAAAAGAACAATATGATTTCTTAATCATCCTTGCTCATAAATCTTTGTATGGCTCAACCCTAATTGATCCGGGAGTTGCTAAGTATATTAAACCGGTATGGACTAAAGTGTTTGATAATGCAAATGTTGATCTAGTAATAAGTGGTCATGACCACTTATACTCAAGAACCAAACAACTATATCAAGACCAAGTCTCAAATAATTCAAATAAAGGCTGTTTCTATTTAGACTTAGGCTCATCAGGTAATAAAAGAAGAAATCTAGATGGTACAACAGATGATAATCTTCATGAATGTATAATTGATATAAATGGATTAAACATTGCTGTTGGTGCAACTTGTGAAGTAGAAAATGATTCTTTAATAGTAAAAATCTATGATCAAGAAGGTATCCTACGAGATCATTTTAGAATTAATAAGAAGTTTTAATTATAAAATAAAACATCCCTAGTTCTGTAAACCGAACTAGGGATTTATAATTTAATTTGAAAATGGATGATTATTGTTATAAATATTCTGCGAAATCAGAAATCTCTATTCTTACGCTATGTCTCGGAGATGGTTTGGCATCAGCAGGTGGATAGCCAACAACTAAGATACTTACAGGCACTAGGTTGCTTGGAATTTGAATGTTCCGATGGATATACTCAAACATATCGCTATCGCAAAAAACACTAATGATAATAGTTTCTTTTTCATCTCCGAATCTCCTTAATTTTTTGCTTTATTTTTGTTTTACTTGTACGGTCGTAACACCTGTAATGTCTGCTTTATTAACTTCTATTAAAATTAGCCAGTTAAAAGCTTCGTCAGAAAATGTACCTTTTTTTGTAACAAGCCGAGTGTTTACAACTAATTGTAGTCCATCTACCGTTATACTGTCTATCCGAGTTTCCTTGCTGTGACCTCTGTCAAAAGAATAGACAATCAATATTTTTTCGCTGAAATACGCCTCGTTATAACTGCGTATTTTTTGGCTTAATTCGTTATTATAATACTCGTTGCTTTCTTGAAACGCAGGGTTTCCCCAAGCGTCGCACAAGTCTTTTAGTTCCTGCAATGAATTCGCCATTTCAAGCACACTCATTGTTATG
>DUOG01000021.1 GCA_012838945.1 Acholeplasmataceae bacterium
ATGAATAGGACATGATAACTAATCCCTTTGGTTTACAGCGAAGTAGAGATGGTGAGAGCTACGAAACGAGGCTAGTTATTACTACCTAGGAGCTGTCCTTGAAAAAGATGACCGGTGATACCCGTTAACGTATTAGAGTGTACAATACATTTTTTTGTGTTGTAAATTAAGGTGGTACCGCGAAAATTATTCGTCCTTATTGATTTAAGGACTTTTTTTATTACAGGAGGCAATTAAAATGATAAAAATTAAATTTCCAGATCAAACAATTAAAGAATTTCCTAAAGGAATAACTGCCGAAGAAATTGCAGGGTCAATTTCCCCATCACTTGCCAAGAAAAGTATTATTGCGCGAGTTAATGGTATCTTATATGAATTGAATCGTCCAATTGAGTCTGATTCTGATTTTGAATTAATCACTGATCCAAATAATAGTGAACTACAAGATGTGCTCAATCATTCAGCGGCTCATTTATTAGCAGCGGCAGTTAAAGAATTATATCCTCAAGCCTTATTTGGGGTTGGTCCAACTATTGAAGAAGGCTTTTATTATGATATGGATTTAGGTGGAGTTAAATTAACCAACGAAGACCTATCAGTGATTGAGAAGAAAATGCGCCAGGTAGCTGAACGCAACCTTCCAATTACCCGAGCCGTTCTTTCCAAAGAGGAAGCATTAGAGTTATTTAAAAATGATCCTTATAAACAAGAACTAATTAATGATTTACCTGAAGGTGAAGTTATTTCAACTTACACTGAAGGTGAGTTCACTGACCTTTGTCGAGGACCTCATTTAAGTAATACTAAATGGTTAAGACACTTTAAACTATTAAGTGTTAGTGGTGCTTATTGGCGTGGTGATGCTAATAGAGCCCAGTTACAACGCATCTATGGGGTTGCTTTCTTTAATGAAGCTGATCTAACTAAGCATTTAGAATTATTAGAAGAAAGAAAGAAACGAGACCATCGCAAACTAGGTCGTGAGTTAAACTTGTTTATGATTAATGAATATGGTCCTGGTTTCCCATTCTGGTTACCTCAAGGGATGATTTTGCGTCGTTCTCTTGAAAACTTCTGGTATGATATTCACACAAAAGAGGGTTATCAATTTATCCAAACACCAATTATGCTTGATAAAGAATTATGGGAAGTTTCTGGACATTGGTTCAATTACCGAGAAAATATGTACACTTCTGAAATTGATGTGAGAGAGTTTGCTGTTAAGCCAATGAACTGTCCAGGAGGATTATTAGTTTATAAACGTGATCTTCATTCATATAAAGATTTGCCAATTCGTTTAGGTGAATTAGGACTAGTACATCGACATGAAGCAAGTGGAGCGCTCAATGGACTCTTTAGAGTTCGCGCCTTTACTCAAGATGATGCTCATATCTTCTGTACTATTGATCAATTAGAATCAGAAATTAAAAGACTACTTCACTTATATGACTATGTTTACTCAATCTTTGATTTGTCATATACTATTGAACTATCAACTCGCCCAGAAGATAACTTTATTGGCGAAGTAGAAGTTTGGGATTTGGCAGAAAAGATTTTGGCTAAGGCTTGTGAGGCTGCCGGTGTTAAATACAAATTGAATCCTGGCGATGGTGCCTTCTATGGTCCAAAACTTGACTTCAAATTGAAAGATTCAATTGGCCGTATTTGGCAATGTGGTACAATTCAATTAGATATGAACTTACCAGAACGCTTTGATATTAGTTATGTTGATGACAATGGTGAAAAGAAACGACCAGTTATGTTACACCGAGCCCTCTTCGGTTCAATTGAACGCTTCATTGGTATCCTAATTGAACACTATGCAGGTGCTTTCCCACTATGGCTTTCTCCAAGTCAATTTGTCATCATTCCAGTTAATAATGAATATCACGGTGAATATGCTAATCAAATAAATGAACTTCTTAAGGCTAATAACTTCCGTTCAAGTGTTGACCTTAGAGAAGAAAAGATGAACTATAAGATTCGTGAAAGTCAAACTCATAAGATTAATTACACAATCATCATAGGTGATAAAGAAATTAGTGAAAACTTGATTAGTTATCGACCATATGGTACTAATAAAACTATCAGTGTACCAACTGATGAATTCTTGAAAATGATTAAAGAGGAAGTAAATAAGCATCGTGAAGGATTATAAGAAATTATATAAAGCCGCTTTATCACTCGAAAAAGAAGATTATGACGAGGCTTTAGAATATCTGAAAGAACTAGCCGAAAGCAGCGATGACTTGGATCTAAAATATCAGATTGGCAT
Source organism: Acholeplasmataceae bacterium (assembly GCA_012838945.1). GTDB lineage: Bacteria > Bacillota_I > Bacilli_A > ML615J-28 > CAG-313 > DUOG01. The sequence goes on from DUOG01000021.1 coordinate 2,276, forward strand.
GGCCCTCTATGAACAACAAAATTATCAAGAAGCGATAGATACTTTCCTCAATATAATTAGCATCAATGATACCTATCCTAATAGTTATTATGGACTTGGTAATGTGTATGAGGCTTTAGAAGAATATGAAAAGGCCATCAATTACTATTTAGAAGCCATTCATTACGATCCAAGTTTTGATGCAGCATACTTTTATCTTGCTGGTGTCTATGAAGACCTAAAACAAATAAGTGATGCCATCAATGCGTATAAAGAAACCCTTAGAATTAATCCAGAGCATTTTTGGGCAAATCTTAACTTAGGTTCTTTGTATGAACGAGATAAACAATATGACAAAGCCTTGCTTTACACTAAAAGGGCCTATGCTATAGATCCAACCCAAAGATTAGTGGCTTTTAATCTTGGAGTAATTTACAGTAATCTTGGTGACTATGAACAAGCTAAGAAATACTACTATGAAGAAATAGCTAAAGATGATGGTTATCAGTATGCCTATTTAAATCTTGCAATACTTTATAAAGACAAAGATAAAGATTTAGCCATGGCTCAGCGGATATATCAAGAAGGTGTAGCAAGACATCCTAAATTTGCTTATCTATGGTATAACTACGGTTGTGTAAGTTATCTATTGGGTGATGATAATTTAGCAGTTGAATGTTTTAAAAAGTCATTTGTCCTCGACAAAGATCTAATAAACTTCTTTAAAACGGATGAAGAGTTAAAAGACTTTTATTATCAAAAAGAAATGGTATAGGTTAAGTCCTATACCTTTTTTGGATTATAACATAAAATAATTTTGAAAGGAAGATGATTATGAACTATCCAACTGCTGACCTCGAGGAAACAATGATCGGCGAACACTTTGAATATGTGGTTAAAAAAGGCGATACTTTATATCAAATCGCAAAAAAATACGATACGACGGTCGCGGATATTATGGAGATTAATGGCCTCACAACTACTAATTTGAGCATTGGACAATTACTAGTGATACCAAAGAGAAAAGAAGAAGCTGGTGATTTTGAACAGTATTTAGTCGAAGCAGGTGATACCCTCTATTCGATTGCTAAGGCAACAGGAATTACGGTGGATGAACTCATTCAAATAAATTCACTTGCTTCAAATACTATCTATCCCGGTCAGGTTCTTTTGGTTCCAAAGAGAGTTCCTTCCGGAGCAATCTATATTGAAGAATATATGACTGAACCAAATGATACGATTGAGACCATTGCGAGAAAACTAGGAGTAAATGCGGAAATCTTAGGTTTCTATAATGATTTTGCTAAGTTAAAACTAGCACCAAATCAAAGCATCAACATCCCCCGTCGATCACTAACCTATACGGTAGCCGAAGGTGATACGCCTGAATCGATTACGACCCGACATAAACTTGCTTATCGAGAATTGGTAGAATTCAATAGTGATCAATGGTTAAAACCAGGAACCAAAATTAAAGTCGGGTAATAAAAGTGAGACCAAAAGTCTCGCTTTTTATTTTCATAACATTTTTATACCTTGTCCGAATATAATTAAAAGAGGGGGGAGAGATATGAATGAGTTCTTAAATAACTTTCATAAACGGATGGAAAAGCTATCTTATTCATATCTAATTGATAGTAAAGCGGCCACCCTCACCTTTTACAAAGAGTATTTTACTGATATTGAGTTCATTAATCTCATCTATACTTTAATGGTATTCATCTTAGAAAAATCACTGAAAAGTGAAGATTGTACCCTTGATGATATGAGTGTCTTTTTGGAAGGAATTATCTTAAAATATTTTAAACTAGAACTCACAAGTGATGTGATAAAGTCATTAGTCTATGATATTGTCTATCGAGTCCTAAGAAATGACGGTAAACCATTTATCTTTGAAACCATTGACTATCAAACTGGGACAAGACATCAGTATCATTATCATTTAGTACAACAAAAAAATGCTAGTTTTGATGAAAATAAGAGCACCTTCTATTTAGAAAAAGAAGGATATCGCCTCATCCTAAACTCACTAGAAGTTGATGAGAAACTTCAAATTGACTTGAATCAAATGATATTAGAACTTAGTCTCAATAAGAAAAACTTCTCTGATGCTTTAATGGCAGCTCAAAATTTAAATAACTTAATTATTGCTCAAATTCAAGTCATCAAAAACTTTACAATGAGATTAAGGGAAAGTATCTTTTCGGTTTCAATCGATGATTTTGAAAAGCATTACCTTCAAAACATAAATGTGTTAAAAGAACAAAATGAGCGCTTCTATGAACTTTATGATTTAGTGATAAAAGAAGAAGAAAGAGTTCAACTACTAGATAGTGCTCATCTTAAGAAATACCAATCATTAAAACAACTGGCTAGAATTAAAGAATTGTTGAGTGATATTACTGAAAAAGCATCAAGTTTAATTGGATATCACTTTCACTTTAAAGATGAATATGAAGAAGCACTGGAACACTTGAGCCTATATTATGAGAAAAGTCGCATTAATATTAAAGAACAGCTTTTAAAACCATTAGAACAGAATGGGTCTAAACTAGGAGATATTTATCCTTTTTTTAATGTCTTGTTTAATAAAGGATTAAAAAAACACTTTAACTTAAACTTTATTTTTAAAACGCAAGATTTAATGCTAAGTAATGATGAAGAAAAAGAGATATCAATTATTGATAGAGATCAAAAAGATATGGATGAAGGTCATGAAGAACAATACTTTAATGAAATCCTTGCGATTATCTTTGATTTTATCAGTGAAAGAAAAGAAACAACTCTAAAAGAATTAATAACCCATTATGAAAAAAGTCATGACTTTATTAAACTAATACCCAATGTCAGGAAATTTAGCGAGGTATTAATTGAGTTGCTTAGGGTAGGAAAAATAGATGCGGAAACTGAAGTTCAGAAAGACACATTTTATTCTAAAAGTATGATATCAAGGTATTATCAAATCGCAGGAAAAACCCTCTTTTTTTATAAGACAGAAGAAATAATAGTAATTAAAGACAAGCAGGGGATGATTTTAAAGTGTCCCAACATTATTATGAAAATAAGTGAGTAGGTGTCTAATGTTTAGTACAGATGAAATCAAAAAAGCTTCAGAGATTTTTTATTATTTATTAGAACATAAGGAATTGTCATCAAAAGAAGAGTTATATCAACATTGTCGCATTCCTAATGTGCGGGAGATTCTTGACATCTTAGGGACCTCAGCTAATTCCAGGATTGTTTTAATTGACAATGTTCTTTATTTAATCCCTAATCTTGACAATGAGTTTTTAGGGTATAAACGAGCCGAACTAAAAAGAGAGATATTTAATCGAAGTGATATGAAAAACATTGACCTTTATTTAGCCATCTATATCATGATTGTTATTATCTTAGAGTTTTATAGTGGTGAGAGTATTAAATATAAGGTCAGAGATTCAATTTCAATTGGTGAAATTGATGAACGAGTGTATCAGCGTTTAAATCCTTTCCGTAATCCCCAAAACCAAGAAATAAATGATTTAACCAATTTAAAAATTGTTGAAATATCAAATCTCTATTTCACCTTAACCAATGTGGATGGAATGGCTCCTGTTAGAACTAGAAGGTGGTACATCAATTGTGTGGTTAGGTTTTTACATAAGGAAGGGTTAATTTCATTAAAAGATGATTCGATTATCATTCCAACCATAAAATTTGATCGTTTGATTAAATATACCCTTGATTTAGAAAGATTATCAGAACTAGAACAATTATTAAAGGAGGAGGATAACTAATGCCATTCCTTCTAAAAAGTAGATTAGTCAACATTAATTATAATGATAATCGCCGAACCATCTATAATCAAATCTTTGATTATGGAAAAGGGGATCATACTTTATTTGCGATGGACAATGGATTGGGAAAGACGGTATTGATTCAGTTTTTAATTCAACCCTTTGTTAAAAACAAACGGGATCTTGCTGGACGTAGTTTTGACAATTACTTTAAGAGTGGTGATGTATCTTATGTAATGCATGAGTTATTGATTGAAGAAGATAAACTGTTACTAGTGGGAATGGCAATCAAAAAAGAAACGAAAGAAGATGCACCATCCAAACTAAAAATCATTACTTTTATTTATGAATACTCAGGACCTAATCAATACGATCTAGAGCATCTTCCTCTTATTGAAAATAACCGTATTTTAAAATTTTCCGAAGCAGAATCTTTATTAAAAACTATTAGTAAAAATTTGAGTTCTTTTTATTATTATAACTTTAACGATTATGAAAAAAGAAAACAATACTTTGAATTACTGGAAAACTATAACCTCAACTATAAAGAATGGGAGGATATTATCAGAAAGACCAATAATGATGAATCAGGGCTCTCAAAACTATATGACCATAATAAGGATGATGAAGCCCTCATCAAAAATGAAATCATCCCCCTCATTGAAAGTAAACTGGCGACTAATGATAAAAAGATTAACATCATTAAAAATAATTTAAAAAGTTATATCAAGAGTTATAAAAAAAGTAGGGAAGGGGTCAAGCGACTAAAAGTATATCAAAGTTTTAAAAATGATTTTAGTAAAATTTTGATTAAGTTAAAAGAGGGACTTATACAAAAAGAAGAAGTGCATAATTTACATTTGGCCTTAAAGAATATCTTCTTTTCAGCCCTTAAATATCAAGATGTTTTAAAAGAAGAAATAGATAAATGTAAACTAACCAAAGAAGACCTACTAAAAGAAATTAAAGGGATCAATTATGAAGGCATCTCATTAAAGTACTATGAACAGCAATCAGAAATTGAAAAGATAAAAAAAGAGATAAGCTTGAAAGAAAAAGAATTAAATGAGTTAGAAAGCGAAGTAAGGAACTTAAAGAAAAACAAAGCCATCCTTTTAGTGTTAAAGGAGAGGGACTATTTAGAATCCTTAGAAAACCAACTCCAAGCAGTTCTGGAAGGAATCAATAACTCTAAAAGAACTGATGATGAAACGAAAGAACTTTTAAAGAACTATACATATTCGCTGAAAGTATTATATAAAGAGTTACTTAATAAACTAAAAGAGGAAGTAAGAAATTTAACCGAAATGCTTGAAACAAATGACAGTCTAATTAAAAAAAACAAAGATGAGCTTAATAATCACAATGAAAAGGTACAAGAAAGTAATCAACAATTAACCAGTATAAATTATCAAATAAGTGAGTATCATCGAGAAAAAGAAAGTTTTAAAGAGGTATCTGAAAGTGGGCTTAGTGACTATATTGATTTAATAAATAGTAAATTTAATGAAAAACAGCAAGAACTAATTACTTTAGAAAAGAAAAGTAGCGATTACTTATTAAAGAAAAAGAATATCCAAAAAACTATTGAAGAACTTAATCGAAAACTAATCGAAGCTCAAGAAGAAAGAATGCATGCAGTAATTAACTATCAAGATTATCAAGAACAAAAAGATAAGATTGATTTGATTTTTATAGAAAAAGGACTAGAAGAAAGTGAAGAAATTGATGCTTTAATCAAACAAATCAATAATGAAATAAATCTGTTAGAAAAAGAAAAACAAAGCTTAACCAATAAAAAGGAAAGAAATATAAATGCTATAACCCATTTTCAAAAAGGGTCGGTTCCAATTCCACCTAACATTGAGCGTAATTTAGGTGAAAAAGGAATTGAATTTAACTATGGATTAAAGTATTTACAAGAAAAGTCTAATGATGAACAATTAAGACTACTAAATGGAAATCCTTTTTTGCCTTTTAGCATTATACTTAAAGCAGATGCTTTGGATATTATTAAAGATGAAGGACTTGATATATATACTGACTATCCAGTTCCATTGGTTAATTTAAATAAGTTAGAAATAGATTTTTCTCAAAAAAATCAAGTAATTAATGTTGGTGGGCAAGAATTTTTATTAAGTTTTAACAATGAACTATTAAGAACTAATAGAAGAGAAAAATTGATATATGAAAAAGAACAAGAAAATAAAAGGTTAGAAAAAGCAATAAAAAGGCTTGAAACTAGTGTTATTAATAATTATCAACACCTTCAAATGCTTAGCGCTTTTAAAGGATATAATGAGTCAAAGTTATTATCTGAACTTGAAGAAAAGGAGACAACTCTTCAAAAACTAAAAGAAAAGGTTATTACTTATCAAAAAGAATTAGAAGATTTGGAAGAAAATAACCTTTATCAAGAGATGGTTGAAATAAATATCGAGTTACAAGAGCTAAGACAAAAACAAAAAGACGCTAGTTACTTATTAACGTCTTACCATAATTATCTTGAAAATATTATCATTTTAGAAAGGGAGGAAGCGAAACATAAATCACTACTTGATGAAAGAAAAGAATTAGAAGAAAACCTAGAGGCATTAAGAAACAAAGGGAAAGAACTAGAACTTCAAATACTTCAAACAAATACGGAAATAAAACAAGTGGAAAAAGAGTTTTTGAAATATGTTGGAACAGAAGACGGTGTCTTACTAGATGAAGATATAAGATCGCTAGAAAGTAAGTTGATGGCGATTAACAATAAATACGATTTTCATTTAAGCACCCTCTATTTTCAAAAGGACGACCTTGTCCACCGACTAGAGGAAAAAAGAGAAGAACTAAATGAGATTATCACAATAGAAAACTTAAAAGAAAGTGATTTTCTTAATAAACACTATTATGAAGCAGATTACAAAGCAATAAGTAAAAGTATCGAACAACTGGAAAAGATGAAAATAAGCTTAAATGAGAAACAAACTAAATTAAATATCAGTATCGAAGTTAGTAAAAGGGACCTTGATTACATCATAAAGGACTTAAATCGTTTGGGATTTATCAGTCCCTTACCAGTAGAAAATATTGGAGCAATTAACTTTCAGAAAAGAATTGAGAAACTAAAGTGTGCAATTACTGATATTGAAAACTCAATAAACGAAAAAACTCATGAAATGCATCAACTGGACTTATTACTAAACTCATTGAGTTCAGCAGTTGATATCAAAAAGGATGAACCAGAATCCTCATATTCTTATTTCTTTGATGATTTAAATAAAGTGGAGGATGAACTTAAAGTAATAAAAAAGAGTTATCAAGAATTAGTAAAAGAGGTAGTTTTAATTGATGATGAATTGATTAGAGAAGTAAGGAGCCTTTATGAAAAATATCGTGATCAAGATTATTCTCTAAAAGAACAAGTAAAACTATTCACCCTTAAGAAATCAATAATTAATGCCAGTAACGAACTAGAGATTTTTGAAAACTATTTAGATACTACGATAAGAAGACTAGAATTATCAGTTAGTCATATTCAAGAAGAAGAAACGATCATTCATAATGAAGTGCTCAGATATTGTGGTGAGGTATTAGAAGAATTAAAAAGTATCGATTCAAAATCAATCCTTACTATCAATAATAAAACCCAAAAAATGATGGTTATTGAACTGCCATCAACTGTCAGTGAAGAGGCGGTTAAAGATTATATCAGTAAAAAGGTTTTTGAATATAGTGCGGATGATGATTTTGAAAAACTGCTTAATTTTGAAATTAGTACCGAGGAACTAATGAATAAATATTTAGGCGGGATTAATCATCTAAAAGTAATAATAAAAAAGATCGAAAAGAATCGCCTTATCCCTAAGAGTTGGAAAGAAACACTATCCCAAAACTCAGGTGGTGAGAAGTTTGTTTCTATGTTTATTCTATTAGCTTGTTTTTTATCTTATATGCGAAAAAGCAAGGTTGGTTTAGGCCAGGTAGATGATCAAAAAATCATCATAATGGATAATCCGTTTGCGAAGACGAATGCTGAGCATTTACTTTTACCGATGTTTGATCTTGCCAGCAAGTATAAAATTCAGTTGATCTGTTTTTCTGGGATTGGTGGAAGTGCAGTTTACAATCAGTTTAACCGAATCTACACCGCAAAAGCCCTATCTGCTCCAAACCATAAAGAACAAGTAGAGTTTACCTTAGAAAAGGCTCCGAAGAATGATACTTTAGAGTTTGCCTCATTTGAATTTTATGATTCTATTAAAAAAACTTAGTGATCCACACTAAGTTTTTTAATGGTTTGCTTCCTCTTTGGTTTTGTGAATGGTTCCAAAAGGATGTTGAGGAGGTGCATAAATGGAATAAAGCTTAATAGGTTCATCTCCGGTATTGATGAGATTATGGTAAGTTCCCGCTGGAATAATAATGATATAATCATCAGATACTTTTTGAACAAAGTTTAACTCGTTAGGGCTTTTGCCCATGAGGACAATCCCATCCCCTTCTTCAATTCTAATGAATTGATCTAAGTTAGGATGCACTTCAAGTCCAATGTCCCCGCCAACCTTGATGCTCATTAAGGTCAATTGAAGGTTGTTACCGGTCCAAAGGGTGGTTCGGTAATTATTGTTTTGATTGGCTGCTTCTTCAATATTGATTACAAAAGGTCTAGGTCCATAATCCTTTAACTCTAAACGCTCGCGAGGTTGATTAGAGTAGTAGTAAAAGTATGGATAAGGATATTGATAATAATACACATAGATCCTTCCTTTCTCAATATATAAACTATGCAAAAGTCATGATATATGTGCCTATATGATTCAACAATGAAAAAAGACTCAGAAAGTTCTGAGTCTCATCATTTTAAGATAGTTTTGATAGTAGGTCAGCTAAAGTATCAGCAGCATTACCTAGGATTAAGTTTACTCCTGATTTCCTTTGATATAAAGGATTTTCTACACCCGCATAACCAGGTTTTAAGTCATAGTTGAAGATTAAGATTTGTTTA
>DUOG01000022.1 GCA_012838945.1 Acholeplasmataceae bacterium
AAATCGACCATTCATTTATCTCATTGTTTCTCTGGATGATTTTCTTTTATTTTCTGGAATAATAAGTAAATTTTAGTCATAATAAAACACCTCTAAAAGGAAATCAAATACCTTTTAGAGGTGTCTTTTATTTAATGAACAAAGATACTTGTTCTAATAATTCTGGAAACATTATTAAGATTATTTGGCCAATCGAAGAAATTAGATTTTGAGTAAAATGGGTTACCATTGGTGCATATATGTTTTCATTACTGATAAAATAGACAATTCCAATCGCCATTCCCATAAAAGAATAAGAAATAAGATTGATTAGTTCATTGACCAAGTTCAAATAATTTCCATCAAATAGGGCTGTTAATAGTGGAGAAATAATGTGTATCAAACCAAAAAGAACACCGCTAATGATAATTAAAAAGATGGGTTCAAGTTTGAATTTATTTTTTAAAAATCCAAACATACTCTTTCTAAACACGAGTTCTTCAACTATTGGTGCGCCTAATAAAGTAACTATAAGAATCAAACCAATATATTTTGATTTAAACATTTCAATAATGTGTTGCTGATTCCCAGGGGTTACATCTGTAGGAATTTTCAAAGCAGTTCGGATTGATGCTTCAAGTTGGCTGGCTAAAAAGACCATTCCAATAAGAATAAACCATCCACCCAATCCTAGTAAAAGTGTTTTGAAAAATCTTTTTCTGGTTTTTTGCCAATCTTCTTTTAAAAATGGTAACAACCAAACAATTAAAATAACGGCAGCTAATATGTAAATAATGAGATTGGTCACAGAACTATAAAATAGAATATAGTCATTATAACGGGCATGACCTTCTTCAATCGGTTTGAAATCATTATATACACCGATATAAAATAACTGGACGATTAAACCAACGAATAATGGCAAGATAAAAAAAGCTCCAATATACAACAAAATTGCCCATAAGAGCCGATGATTCGGCAAATGTTTGTTTTGTTCAATCTCATATTGAGATTGTTGTGTTGTGTAATTTTGCATATCCTTCACCTTGTTAAATTATACCACAACTTAGACGTAATATGAAGAATAATTGTCATATATTTTTTGAAGTTGTAATATTATTTATCGAGGTGTTTTTGTGAAAAAGAAAAAGATTTTACTTTTTGTCTTATTAATTTTAGGGGTACTTGCTATTTGTTGGGTAATAGCTGGTGATAAAATTTTAGGTCTATTCAAACCAATTCCAATTGACAATAATCAAGAAGAAGGAGAGCCATTATTAATCTACGCCCAAAATAGTAGAAATAAATTGGTTGGTGTCACGGTGTATGTTGATGAAATAAGTGAGGACCTAATTCAACAAAAATTTGATTTGCTGACAAAAAATGCAGCGCTCTTACCTGAAGGGTATTACTCACCGATAGGACTTTCAACAACCTTAATTGATTATGAAATTAAAGATGGTGCACTAACTCTTAATCTAAGTGATGACTTCATGCGCAGCAATGAAGGGCGAATAACCTTAGAGTGTTTAGTAATGAACTTTGTCAATGATGAAGATGTTTCACTACTAAATTTAAAAGTAGAAGATGAACCAGTTTACTTCTATAATGATATTCCAATTCACAAACGTTTAAAACGATCATTTGGTGTCAATTTAACCTTAGAGACTTTACATCTAGATGAAGCAAATGTCACCACGATCATTCAAGAAGAAAACGGCATTGTTACCCCGGTAACCTATTTCCATAATAATACGGATGATGTCTATGTTTATATTTTAAATAAAACTTTACCATTAGAGGTTTCTAGTCATGATGGGGTTAATTATAACTATACAGTTGAGGACAATATATTAACGATTAACTTCTTAACTGTTACTGAATTAGATGAAGTGGTAATAAGAAATATCGTGAATTCAATGAATGTCAATTTTGAGTTTGATCAAATTACCATCACGGCTAGTTCTAATGTCATCTACAATGAAAGCTATTTAGATGCTTAATAAATAAGACCTAAAGCTAGAAATAGTTTTAGGTTTTTTATTGTTTTAATAATCTTTTGTGTTTTATTTTTGGAAAAAAGTATTAAAATATGCTTATAAAGTGCCTTTAGATTGCATTGGTTTCCCCTTTGTAGTACAATCGTTTTGCTTGCTAATTTGATAAACTATGTAGTATAATAACTCACAAAGAAAGGCGTGGTTAGATGAAACTGCTGCTCGCAACTAGAAATAAAGGAAAAAAAGATGAAATTATTCGTCTTTTAGAGGGGACTGATTTTGAAGTTATCACCCTCAATGATTTAAATGATGTTGATGAAGTAGTAGAAAATGGGAATACTTTTTATGAGAATGCTTTGATAAAGGCTAAGTATTACCATAAGAAGTACCGTTATATTACGCTTGCTGATGATTCAGGTTTGGTCGTTGATGCCTTAGGTGGAGCACCAGGAATTAATAGCGCTCGCTATAGTGGAATCCGGGATGATAAAGCTAATATGGACAAATTGCTGGCTGAAATGGAAGGAATTGAAAACCGAAAGGCTGCCTTTGTGTGTTCAGTAGCTATTTGTAACGATCGCTTTTGCTTAAAATCTGAAGGTAGACTTGAAGGAGAAATAGCTTTAAAACCACAAGGTGAATTTGGTTTTGGTTATGATCCTATTTTTTATCTTCCGGATTTAGGTAAAACTTTAGCTGAATTGGATCCAAGTTTAAAAAATATGATTAGCCATCGGGCTCAAGCGATTAAAGAAGCAATTAGTAAGTTAAAGGAAGTTGAATTATGATAAATCAAATTATTTCCGCTACGGCGGAAGCGTTAAAGGTTGACCCCGGTCAAGTAGAAGTTCTAAAGAGACTTGAAGGGGGCATGAGTAATTACACTTATGTAGTCAAAGTAAATGACCAGAAGAAGGTGGTGAGGATACCTGGCGAGAATGCTGAAAAGTTCGTCGACCGTCACTTGGAACTAGCTAATATCAAGTTGGTTGAACCATTGAATATTACAACTAAAACTGAATATTTTAATGTTCAAAATGGTATTAAGATTAGCGAATACATCGAAGGAAATAGTATGCACTTTTTAAAAGTGTTTCCATATGACCAGGTTGCTGAAATATTGAGAACCATTCACAACAGCAATCTTAAAGCAAAAAATGATTATGATCCATTAAAACGATTAAAAATTTATGAAAGACATTGTGAAGAATTAGGATATGTATTACCTGATGAATACTTACGATTGAAAGAAATATTTTTAGAATATTTTGATCACTTTAATAAGTACCCTAAAGTATTGACTCATGGTGATTCGCAACCATCAAATTTCATCTTAACCTATGATAATAATGTTAAGGTTGTTGACTTTGAGTTTGCGGGGATGAATGATCCATTCCATGATGTTGCTTGCTTTGGTAATATGTCTATGGAACATGCGTTAGCGTTACTACCATATTATCTTCAAAAAGAGCCAACAATTGAAGATTATAATCGTCTTTATTTCTGGCGGGCATTTCAATGTTTACAATGGTTTAATGTAGCGACATTCAAAGAAATGGCGGGAATGAGCGCCAAGTTGAATTTTGATTTTGCGGTTATTGCTCGACAATATCTTGAAAAGGCAGCGGCATTTCTTAACAAAATCCAAAAAAATACCCAATATAAATAAAAATTGTTATATTATTTTACAAATTAAATAAAATTATGTATAATATGTACGATAATTCGAGTGCGGAAGGAGGGACCAAGAATGCCAAAGACGATTGTTAGAGAAAACGACACACTAGATGAAGCTCTCAAGAGATTTAAACGCGATGTTTCTAGATCGGGTACCCTTATGGAAGCACGTAAACGTCAACACTACATGAAACCTAGCGATGTCCGTAAAGAAAAAAGAAGAGCAGCTCGTAAACAAGGTTTTAAGAGACATTAGAACCACTTAGTCTATGTGTAAAAGCATAGACTTTTTATTTTTTTCATATACTTTATTGGTGATTTGATGAATCAATTATTAGGTGATTTCCAAGAGATAAAATTGCGATTATTTAGTGACCGCCGAATAATTATTGAAAATTACAAAAAACTAAAAGATATTAATAATGATATGATCGTGATCGATAATTACATTATTGTCGGAAACTTTCTTAAAATTAGAAAAATGGACCCGATGATGATTGAGATTTATGGTGAGATTAATGAAATCATCATTGGTTGAAAAAGGGGCATTATATCGGGTCACTATACCCAAAAAAGATTTTATTAATGAAGGTCCAGAAGTAGGTTTCAATTTTAAGATAATCGATGATCAAATCACTTTTGTTACTACGAAAGATAACCTTAGAAGTTTGCTGGATAAGTATCCTAACTTAATATATAGTAGGCGCTTTGTTCACTTGTGGAAATCAAAAGTTATTCCCAAAATTATTAGTATAATTTTTATCGTTCTTATTATGATTTTGTTTTTGTCATCAAACTCATTAATTAGAGAGATATCTTTTAAGAATGAAGAATTACATGACGAAAAGGTTTATGATTTTGTTTACGAGCGGTTACGTAAAATAGGACCTTTTTATTTTTTGAAAGATGGCATTAATGATTTATCAGAAGAATTAAGGCAAAAATTTATTGATTATGCTTGGGTTGGATTGGAACGCCGTGGTGGAAGAATTATCATTGACTTAGAACAACAAGAAGTGGGAGAAGAGATAGGTGATGATCTTTCAATTTCCGGAAACCTCGTCGCTTCTAAAGATGGATACATCAAAGGATATCTGATTGAACGTGGAGTTAATTTAATTTCAATTAGTCAATCAGTTAAAAAAGGTCAATTGTTAGTAAGCGGAAACTTAAAATATCATAATCCTGGTGAAGAACAATGGACCAAAGCAAAAGGATTAGTGTTGGCTGATACAGTTGAATACATTACTAAAACGATCCCTAAAGAAAAAAGTGTGGTAGAGTTTAATGGAAATACGACGAGTCGCTTACAATTTGTTATCTTCGGAAAAAATATTAACACCAGAAAAAATCCTTATGCGGAAAGCAATATCGAAAGTAGTGAGATTTTCAATATTGGATTTATTAAATTATCAAGAGAAATTATTAAAGAAAAGCAAACGATCAAAACGGTCTATAATAAAGAAAATGCCCTTGAATATGCTATTAGCATAATTCACAAAGACTTTAAGAAAGAACATAAACATCCCAAAGAAAAGATAACTAATATTGAATTAATTTATCATTCGGAGTCAGAAGAAAAATATATCTTTACCTTTATAGTACAAAAAACAGAAAATATCGCAATCTTTGTGCGTAGATAAGTGATAATATGAAACACTATAAACCATATGGTTTTGGTGTTTTTTTATTAATTTAGTTATTAATATCTGATTATTAATGGAAGATATTGTGGTATAATAAGTTGAAAGGTGATGCTACTAGTGATATTAGAAGAATTATATCAATTTACAACTTCCGATGAAGAACGTTTCTTAGTTGGCCCTCAAAACCGTTTTATCAAACTTTTAGAAGAAGAATTAAACTGTGATATTATTGTTTCATTTGGGGTGCTTAAAGCCGCTGGGAAACCAGAAGAATTAAAGAAATTAAAAAAAGTAATAACTTTGATGATCGAGTTCCATCATCACAATATCGTCATATCTGATCGTGATGTTATTAATCTAATAACGATGGTAACTGATGCAAGTGTTGACGATATTATCAATCTGTATAAAAACAAAGAGATTGTTGTTAATACTGTCGATGGCAAAAGTATTTTTGCTAAGACCTTACGCCAAAAAGAATATATTAGGGCGATGAAAAGTGACAGTATTGTCTTTGGAATTGGGGCAGCTGGAACCGGTAAAACTTATTTGGCAGTAATGTATGGTATTAGCCAATTAAAAAGTGGAAATGTCAAAAAACTTATTTTAACTAGACCGGCGGTTGAAGCTGGTGAAAAGTTGGGTTTTTTACCAGGCGATTTAAAAGAGAAAGTTGATCCTTATCTTATCCCGTTGTATGATGCCCTTGATGAAGGACTAGGGAAAGAAACAGTCGCCAAACTAATTGAAAAAGGAACGATTGAAATTGCTCCGTTAGCTTACATGCGTGGTCGCACCTTAGACAATGCCTTCATCATCTTGGATGAAGCACAAAACACCACAAGTCCTCAGATGAAAATGTTTCTTACTCGTCTAGGTTTCAACTCTCAAATGGTCATTACTGGTGATGATACCCAAATAGACTTACCAAATAAAAATGGTTCAGGTTTAATTGAGGCTATTAACTTACTATCCGATATTAAAGGGATTAAAATTGTTCGGTTCATGAGGGGCGATGTGATGCGCCATCCGATTGTTGCTAAAATAATAGAAAAATATGAAGGTATGGATAAATAAAGTATGATTAAATTAAATTTATTTAATAACTATGGACCGTTAGATTTTGATCCTAAGAAAAATTTAAAGAAAGTAGTTAAAGCAATAAAAAAAATTGAACAAATAAAAAATAAGCATGTTGTTAGTTTTATTTTAGTAAATGATGAAGAAATACATTCAATCAATAAACAGTACCGTAATATCGACCGTCCTACCGATGTTATTTCCTTTGCTAATATCGATAGTAGTGAAGATGGCATATTACCGTATGAATTAGGTGATATCTTCATCAGTATTGATAAAACTAAAGAACAAGCAAAATCATACGAACACTCCTTTCTTCGCGAGTTTTGTTTTTTGGCTTGTCATGGCATGTTGCATCTTTTAGGTTATGATCATCAAAACCCTGAAGATGAAAAAGAAATGATAGCCAAACAAAAACTTGTAATGAAAAGGATAGGTTTAGAGAAAGAGGTTTAAAATGGAAAAGAAATATCAATTAGTACGAAAATATTATGATAATGCATTTGCAATCTATTCGAAATTTAAAGTAGGAGCTTTATTGGTTTTAAAAGATGGCAGCTTTATTGGTGGTTCTAATATTGAAAATGCATCATATGGTCTTACCAATTGTGCAGAGCGAAGTGCTTTGTTTGCTGCCTACTCAGAAGGTTATCGAAAAGATGACATTTTGGAATTAATCGTCCTTACGAATACTAAAGTTCCAAGTTCGCCATGCGGTGCTTGCCGTCAAGTAGTGGTGGAACTTATGAATCAAGATGCAACAGTAACAATGATAAATTTAGAAGGAAATAAAGTACAAATGAAGGTAAAAGAATTATTACCAGGAGCATTCACAGAAAGGAATTTAACTGATGAAGCAAAACTTTAAAAGTGGATTTATTGCAATCATTGGTCGACCTAATGTTGGTAAGAGTACGTTGCTTAATAATTTTTTAGGTGAAAAGATATCAATAATTACCCCGAAAGCTCAAACTACCCGTAATAAGATTCAAGGAATCAAAACCACGGATGATTATCAAATGGTTTTTATTGATACACCAGGTATTCACCAAGCGAAAACTAAATTAGGCGAAACGATGAATAAACTAGCCTATAGCATCCTTGATGCCATTGATGTAGTGTTGTTTATGATTGATGCAACAAAACCGCTAGAAGAGGCCGATTTACGGATTCTAGAGGGATTAAACAAAGTCAAGGCTCCAGTTATACTAGTTTTTAATAAAGTTGATCTAGTGAAAGATGAAGAGGAACTAAAGGAAAATATTGATTCTTATCGCAGCCTTGTTGTTGATTCAAAAGGTATTACCATTAGTGCAACCGAAAACTTTAATGTTCAAGAACTACTAGATATGATTATTGATTTATTACCAGAAGGTCCATTATATTATCCAGAAGATCAAATTACTGATCAAATGGAACGCTTTATTGTCGCCGAAATTATTAGAGAAAAGGTGTTGCTGAAGCTATCAGAAGAAGTTCCACACAGTATTGCGGTGGTTGTAGATGAATTTAAAGAAGAAAAAGACTTAATTTATATTCATGCCACCATTGTTGTTGAACGACCTTCACAAAAGAAAATTGTCATTGGTGCGGGGGGCTCAATGATAAAAGACATCGGTACTTTAGCTCGTAAAGATATTAAGCGTTTCTTAAATGCCAAAATATTTTTAGAACTCTTTGTTAAAGTTGAAGAAAACTGGCGAAATAAAAAGAGTCGACTAAAAGAATATGGTTATGAAGATTAATTTTATTTTTAGCAATGTATAATATTTTTTAATTTTCTAATCATATAAATAATAAGGAGGGATTATGTAGTGGATAAAAATAAGTATTGGGAACGGTTTTTACGAACCGGAAGGGTAGAAGACTATCTCAGTTATAAAATGAGTTTACGAAAAAAAGAGGACACCGAATTTGCGACGGAACCTCTAGAAAGTGAGAATAATGAACAGAGTAGTAAAGAAGGAAGGAATCGTACTAAAGACGATACCTCATCGTGAACAAGCACAAATTGTTTATATATTAACCAGTGATGGACTTGATAGTGCAATTGTTCGAGGTGCATTGAAACCCGGTAGTAAAACTAGTGTTTTAACGGGACAATTTAATTATATCTCATATCAAAGAACCAATAATAGAAATTTAAATACCCTTACAGAAGGTCAAATAATTAGTAGTTTTCCAAGTATAAAACAAGATTATGATAAATTACAAGCGGCTTTTTGTATTGTTGAAAAGCTATCGAGCTTTAATGAACAAGTGACTGACAAAGGCCAATTATTCACTTTGGCAATTGATTGTTTGAATATCCTCGAACAAACAAAATATCCACACCTTTTATTATTGATGTTTGAGGTTAAATTATTTTACCTCTTGGGTATTGGACCTATTTTTTCATCATGTGTTGCTTGTGAAAAAAAGATCACCAAAGGATATTTTAATGTGGTTGGTGGTGGTTTGGTGTGTGACGAATGTTGCCACGAAGCAGGTTATGACATTGATAAAGATTTAACAACTTTGTTAAAATATCTGTATTTAATTAAACTAGAAAAGGTTGATGATCAATTCTTTACTTATTATGTTGGCTATGATCAAGTTATAAATAAAATCATAGATTATTATTATGAATATCATTTAGGCTTTAAAAGCAATACTAAAAAGGTATTTTCAAGAGCGGCTCAATAGGCGCTCTTTTTGACCTTTTCTGACATATCCAATTATATAATTACTTTCATTTTAATCTTTTTAGTGATATAATATATAAGAATTAAAGATCAGGAGGAATCATAATGCCATTAAAACGGATTAAAGCATTACATCTTAATGGGCACAAAGAAATATCTACTGCTTCACCCATTAAGGAATATTTAAATCCTGAATATGTCTACATTCCTTTAATTACGCAAAGTACAGTTTGTGATAAACTAGTCAATGTTGGCGATTATGTTTATAAAGGACAAAAAGTATGTGTGCGTAATGACCGTTTCCAACATGCACTTCACTCACCAGTGAGTGGCAAGGTAACGGCATTCAAAAAAATGTGGCATGCTTCAGGAAAGATGGTTGAGATGATCGAAATCCAAAACGATTTTGAAGAAAAACTTGACCCATCAATTAAAGGATTAACTAATCTAACAAAACAAACTATTATCGAAACAGTTAAAAATGCTGGTGTTGTTGGGCTCGGCGGTAGTGGTTTCCCAACTTATATCAAATATTTACCAGAAACTCCAGCAGAAATCGTTATTATTAATGCAGCTGAATGTGAACCGTATATTACTGCTGACTATATGCTTATCAAAGAAGAAGCGGACAAGCTATTACGCGGTATCACATACATTATGACAGCAACTGGTGCTCCTAAAGCTACAATTGCTATTAAAAAAAATAAATACGAAGCAATTGATGTCTTGAAAGAAGCAATTCAAGAATATGAAGGCATTACTATTAGTTTAGTAAAAGATGTCTATCCAGCTGGATGGGAGAAATTTCTCGTTCACAAAGTAGTTGGTAAAGATTATGATCGCCTTCCAAGTGAAGTTGGAGCTGTCGTAAATAATGTTCAAACAGCAATCGCTGTTTGTGAAGCTGTAGAAGAAGGTAAACCTTTAATAGAAAAAGTAGTCACTCTTACTGGTGACGGTATTAAAGAACCTCAAAACTTCCGCGTTAAAATCGGTACTAAAATTAGTGATTTAGTGGATCTTGCGGGAGGATATATTGACGAAGAAAAACCAACTTATTTAATCGCTGGTGGACCAATGACTGGTAAATCAATTGTTTTTGATGATTTAGTCATTAACAACTGTCTTGGAAGTGTTATCGTCAAAATTAAAGATGAACGTGAAAACAACCCTGAGTGTTTAGGGTGTGGCAAATGTGCTGAAGTTTGCCCAGTTTATTTAATTCCGATTGAAATTAAACGTACTTTAGATAACAAAGATACAGTTTACTTAAAGGCCTTAAGTGCTGAACAATGTATAGAGTGTGGACTTTGTTCATATATTTGTCCATCTCGTATTGAATTAACGGATGCTACAAGTAAAGCAAAAGCATTAGTATTAAAAGGATAGGTGATTTAGATGGCACGAAGATTTGCTTTAGGCAAAGCTCCATTCCAACGAATAACCGATGAAAAGAGATTATCCACATCACAAATAATGCGTGATTTTATCATCGCATTAGTGCCGTTAATTCTTTTCGGATGGGTTAAAAATGGACTATTGCCTTTTATAAGAGAAGAAATATCTGTTATTGAAATGTTATATCCACTAATTCTTATTTTAGTGGGAGCATTAACCAGTGTTGTTAGTGAAGTTATCTTTTTCTATGTTTGGAAAAAGACTAATACCTGGGAAGGATTAAAGAAAGAATTATCTTTAAGTTATGGAGTTATTCCAGGCTTACTTATTGCAATGATTGTTCCAATCTATACTCCAGTTTGGGTATTGATGCTTGGATGTGTTGTTGCTAATATCTTATTTAAAATGCTTTTTGGTGGTTTTGGCCATAACATCTTAAACCCTGCTTTAATGGGTTATGCCTTTATTACCACTGCATTCTATGGAGTTATTACTTCATCTGTTGGCCAAGGCTTTTTCTTACCATCAGAATTAGCAAGTGGAGCAACTCCGCTTCAAAATCTTGCTGGTCTTGGAAGTGTAACTAATCCTGATGTATTAATTTCCCCTTATGGAAGTTTACTTGATTTCTTCCTTGGAACTGTTCCAGGAGGACTTGCTGAGACTAGTTCATTATTAATTATTCTTAGCTGTATTTTCTTAATTGCACGAAAAGTTATTTCTTGGGTAATTCCAGTGATTTATGTTGGAACTGTATTTGTTTTAACTCTTATTATTGGTCTAATCTCAACTGATAACGGATTAACTTTTGCTCTATTTAATGTTTTAAGTGGTGGATTATTATTTGGTGCAGTCTTTATGGCTACAGAACCAGTAACATCACCAAAAACACCAAATGGAAAAGTTATCTTTGCCTTACTTCTTGGTGTATTGACAGTCCTATTTAGACTTTCAGGCAAGTTACCAGAAGGTGTTGCAACCTCAATCCTACTTCTTAATTTATTCGTTCCGATGATTGATCGTTTTGCAGCAACTATTCGCGCAAAGAAAATAAACCGTCAAGTAATATTAAAATACGTCGGAATGGGAGTCTTTATATTATTACTTGCTTTCTATACTGTTTTCCATGTTACTAATAAATATGAGAAAAAAGATATTGCCAAAGCTGAAGTAGTGGAGGTGATTGAATAATGAAAAAGTATTTAGTTCCAATTATTTCAAGTTTGGTTTTGATCGTATTATTTGTTGTAGGTTTATTATTCAATAACGGTATTAAATATCAAAACCAATTACGATTAATCAAAGAAGTATTTCCAGAAGCAGAATCATTTGAACTTATAAGTGATCCTGGTTATGAATTCCAACAATTAGATGATGAAAATCGTGTTTATGAAGCTTATAAAGTATTAAAAGCGAAGAAAGAAATTGGTTATGTGTACTACGTAACCGCAAAAGGCCGCAATGCTGACCTTAAGGTTGCAGTGGGCTTTAATTCATCACCAAAAAAGATTACTGGGTTAAAAGTTCTTGAACACAATGAAACACCTTCATATTTTGCAAAGATTCAACCTAGTTTCTTTAATCAATTTGTTGGTAAAGCTTTTGATGTTAATTTATTCAAAGTAAATAAAGCAAATGGTGCAACTGATTCATCTCACGGCTTTGAAAGAGCGATTACTGTTGCTCGTCTTCAATATGCTCATGATGCAAAATGGGAAATCCCTGCACCAGTTGAAGTAGTTTCAAGCAAACAAGATTTAGACACATTAAATCTTATTTATGAGTTTAAATTTGCTGATGAAACTTACCTTGTAACTCTTGATCAAGAATATTCTTTCGTATCTAGTGATAAAGAAATCGAAGATGATGCTGTAGTTGAACTATTTGAAAGTTTTGCTGCCTCAAACCCAATGACTGATATCATTAAATCGGTAGAAACTACTGGATCACAAACAATAATAGTTATTACCGCAAAAGG
>DUOG01000023.1 GCA_012838945.1 Acholeplasmataceae bacterium
AAAAGTGGAAAAACATCCATTTTTTCGGTGGTATAATTATGCTATTTTTACCTGAATACTTCCTATTAAAAAGACTTGTTTAGCTTACCAAACAAGTCCTTTTTTTCTATTTAACCTTCTTAAATTTGACAAACGGCAAATACATTAATAACATAAAAACAATACCAATCAGACCTAAAGTAAAGAGATGATGGAGCCCTGGTATTTGAAATGGTAAAGGATTACTTCGTAAATAGTTATGATTGGCACCAGGGGTAATGTATGCATTAGCAATCGCTGAATATAAGAGAATAATTGAGAGAGCTAAAAAGGGTCGGTATATTTCTTTGATTTTAAAACTAAACTCTCCCATTGCTACTTTAATATATGGTATCGCAATTAATATCCAGTGAATTATTAGTGATTCGAATTTATTAAAGTCTAATCCGCGTCCATTAAAGATCCACTCTGAATAAGCTAAAGTTACCACACCACCAATGATACCTAGCGGATATATAAAAGTATTTAACTTATTAGTTTTAAAGTAGACTGTGAATGGGAAAATCCACGACATAATAGTACATAATTCAAAAGGTACAATCTGTTCCCATCCTTCATCCCAAACGAAAGGCTTAAAGACAAAATATTTTAGCACTCTTAAAAGCAACATCGTACTAGCCAAAATAATTAAGGAAATTCGCCCTTCCTTCTTTCTGTTTCTAAAGATCAAACAGGCAACTATTAAGATTGCCAGTGGAATTACAATCCACAATAATTGAGCAAGTCCAAAGATATTATAGTTTTTACTCTCAGCAGCAGAGTTAGGTATGAAGAAACTCATTAACATATTTATTTACTCCTTATTGTTATACAATAATTGATTATTTTAAGGGCTACTTTATTATCCTTAAATAACACACAAATATTAGTTAGTTTTTCTTTGATAAAGTGAATCCCCCGGGATGATAGCAAATTCATTTTCTCCTGTTTCACAAGTTTTTTGTTATAACTAGAATATATCAAAAAATGTTATTTATTTCAATAAAATGTAAAAGAAAAGTTTTAAACCATACTTATTCAAATAAATAATAAAAAACCTCGAAATTAATCGAGGTTTCAATAGTCTTATTGGAGCGGGTAAAGGGAATCGAACCCTCACAGTCAGCTTGGAGGGCTGAAGTTCTACCATTAAACTATACCCGCAAATGGTCGGGAAAACAGGATTTGAACCCGCGGCATCTTGGTCCCAAACCAAGCGCTCTACCAAGCTGAGCTATTTCCCGACATTTAAGACTTTTAAATTTTAAAATGGCGCGCCTAAGAGGATTTGAACCCCTAACCTCTTGATCCGTAGTCAAGCATTCTATCCAATTGAACTATAGGCGCAAAATGGCGGTCCCGACGGAATTTGAATCCGCGATCTCCAGTGTGACAGACTGGCATGTTAACCACTACACCACGGGACCGTAAGAATGGTGCGGGTGACAGGAGTCGAACCTGCACACCGAAGTGCTAGATCCTAAGTCTAGTGCGTCTGCCAATTTCGCCACACCCGCAGTGTCTTTTTTGCAACGGCTTAATTATTATAACACATTCAAATATAAAAATCAAGTGTTTTTTATCTGAATTTTTAATATTTTAAATTAAACCATTTTTCATTATATGCTAAATATTTCAAAAGCATTCGCAGTATAATTGATAACATACCACTCATTTTTTGCATTATTATTATATCACTTCTTAAAAGAAATATCAACTATTTTAACATAAAATTGTCTCATTAAAGTAATACTTGAAGACTAACTATGGAAGTCTTCAAGTATTCTATCTAATATTAACTTTTAACCGTTAGGGTTAAAATCTCACTTAAAGTTGGATGAGCGTGAATAAAGTCTTCAAATTGTGAGAGAGTTATATTTAAATTCATTAGGGAGCTCATCTCATGGATCAAGACTGAAGCCTCAGCACCTATGATATGCACTCCTTTAATGATGTCATCAATGGTAATTATCTTAATAAATCCATCAGTGTTTAAACTAGCAACTGCTTTTCCGTTAGCACGGTAAAGCCCTTTATGAACTTTATAATTTAAGTCTTTACAATCATCTTCCGTAAGTCCCACATAGGCTACTTCGGGAAAAGTAAAGACGCAACCAGGAACGAGATTAAAATTAATCTTTCGTTCTTGATTTAAGATATCAGCTAATACCCGATAACCACTGTAAGTAGCATAATGGGCGAGCATTAGTTTTCCTGTTGCATCACCAATAGCATAAATATTATCCACATTTGTTTTGAAGTCTTCATCAACAACAATCCCTTTACGGGTGTATTCAATACCAACTTCATCTAAACCTAGTCCTTCAAGATTCGGTTTTCTTCCCACAGCAACCATCACTTGATCAGCATCAAGGAGAATTTTTTCTCCTTTAGTTTCAACTTCAACTTGATTATTTTCAAATTTTAAAGCCTTGGAGTTTAAATGAATCTTAATTCCTTGTTGTTTTAAATAATTTAGTAATCTTCGAGAAATCTCCTTGTCTGCGCTAGGGATGATCCTATCAGC
Organism: Acholeplasmataceae bacterium; assembly: GCA_012838945.1. Taxonomy (GTDB): domain Bacteria; phylum Bacillota_I; class Bacilli_A; order ML615J-28; family CAG-313; genus DUOG01. The sequence goes on from DUOG01000023.1 coordinate 2,546, forward strand.
ATATTCAACTACTTCAACTGTGCTACCAAAGTAATTAAAGATTGATGCCATCTCAATCCCAATTACTCCCCCACCAATAATAACTAGTTTTTGTGGTGGAGTTGTAAGATCTAATAGATCACTTGAGTCAATAGCATTTTCAAATCCGGGTAAGATAATTGGGCTTGAACCAGTTGCGATGACAATATATTTACCTTCATAGATCTCTTCGCCAACTTGGACATGGGTTTTATCAATAATTTTTCCATAACCGTTGATAACTTGAACTCCAGCTTTTTTTAGGGAAAATTCAATTCCTTTTTTCAAGTCTTCAACTACTTGATCTTTTCTAGCTTTAATTGTTTCAAAGTCAACTTGATATGATTCAAGGGAAACTCCTAAGGTTTTAGCAAGTGATAACTCCTTGATAAAACTTGCATTTTTATAATATGCTTTGGTTGGAATACAACCTTCATTAAGACAAGTTCCACCTAAGGATTTAGCCTCAATCAATATTGATGATAAGTTATACTTACTCGCTTCTAGGGCTAGTTCATAACCCCCGGGACCAGCACCAATGATAATTAAATCAGTCATTTAAGGTATCCCGATATTTTAAGATAGGATTTCGAGCAGCGGTCACTTCATCAAGGCGCCTTACAACAGTATGATGTGGCGCTGTTTTTAGGAGTTCAACATCTGTTTCTGCTTCTTCAGCAATCTTAATCATTGCTTCAATAAAAGCATCAAGGGTTTCTTTTGATTCAACTTCTGTTGGTTCAATCATCAATGATTGATGGAATAGTAGTGGGAAGTAGATTGTTGGTGGATGGTATCCGTAATCAAGCAGTCTTTTCGCAACATCTAAGGTAGTTGCTTTTTCACTGATAAGTCCATCAAATACTACTTCATGCATAAAGTTATCATCTATTGGGAGTTTGTAATGTCCCTTTAATTTCTCTTTAATATAATTGGCATTTAAAACCGCATATTTGGCTACTTGAGCTACATTTTCTTTTCCCAAAGTAAGCAGGTAGGCAAAGGCTCTCAGGACTACTAAGAAGTTTCCATAAAAGCCACTAACTGAACCAATTGACTGAGGGTTATAGAACAACTCAAACTGGCCATTAACTTTTCGAACTTGAGGATTTGGTAAGAAGTCTACTAAATCAGCATTAACCCCCACTGGACCAGCACCTGGACCACCACCACCATGAGGTGTGGAGAAGGTTTTGTGAAGATTTAAATGGATGATATCAAATCCCATATCTTGTGGACGCACCAATCCTAAAAGAGCATTTAGGTTGGCCCCATCATAATACATTAAGCCACCATACTCATGGACAACTTTAGAAATTTCTAAAATATCTGTTTCAAATAAGCCTAAAGTGTTAGGATTGGTTAACATCATTCCAGCCACTTCATCGCTCATAACGCTCTTTAACTCATCAAGATCGACTAATCCTTTTTCATTGGTTTTAATTCCAATAATTTCAAAATCAACTAAGGCTGAACTAGCAGGGTTAGTTCCATGAGCAGAAAGCGGAACGATAATTTTGGTTCGTTTTGTATCATTTCTTTTCATATGATATTCTTTCATAATCATGAGTCCAATAAGTTCCCCGTGTGCCCCCGCAAACCCATTAAAGGTGAAGGCAGACATACCGGTTAACTCACTCAAATAATCGGAAAGAGTAGCATATACTTCCAAAGCACCTTGAACAGTAGTTGGAGGTTGTAATGGATGGATACTTGCAAAATTTGCATTTCTTGCTACTTCTTCATTGATTTTTGGATTGTACTTCATTGTACAAGAACCTAGAGGATAAAAACCTTGGTCAACCCCATAGTTCTTTTTAGAAAGGTTGGTGAAATGTCTAATAACATCTAATTCACTTACTTCAGGCATTAATAATTCTTCTTCACGACTTAATTCATTTGGTAAGTCAAAGCTTGGCACCTCAGTTTTTGGTAAACTATAACCGATGCGACCTGGTTTGGATATTTCAAATATTAGTTTATTATACATTGTGCTCACCTACCAATTTAACAAATTGATCAATTTCTTCTTTGGTGCGTTTTTCCGTAGCACATAGAAGTAAATGATTTCCTTCTAAGACAAGTCCACCTAAAACATTGTTTTCTTGTAGATGTCGGTTGAGGTCTTTAGCATCTTTCGTATACTCAACCACAAATTCTTTAAAGAATGGATGGTTATGTACCGCCTTAAAAAGACCTGTTTTTAACAATGAATCATATAAGTAATGAGCATTATTATAAGCTCTCATTGCAACTTCTTTTAGTCCTTGCTTGCCGAGTAAACTCATATAGATTACTGATTGTAAAGCATTTAATGATTGATTGGAACAAATATTTGAGGTAGCCTTTTCTCTTCTAATGTGTTGTTCACGCGCTTGAAGGGTTAATACAAAACCTCGTTTTCCATCAACATCTTTGGTCATCCCGGCGATTCTTCCTGGAATTTTACGCATTAACGCTTTACTACAAGCAAGATAACCTAAGTATGGTCCACCAAAGGCTAGTGGAATACCTAAGGTTTGGGCTTCACCACAGACGATATCAGCACCCCAAGCTTTTGGTGTTTTTAAAACCGCCAGTGTTGAAGGATCCGCATTCATAATAAAATGCAGATTCTTTTCTTTTATTAGATCAGATATTTCTTGATAGTCTTCAATAATACCATAGAAGTTTGGCTGTTGGACAAGTATTCCGGCCACTTCATCAGTTAATTTATTTTTAAAATCATTTATCGATGTGACATAATTATCACTTTCAATCATTACAATCTCAACACCACGATATTTAGCATAAGTTTTAACAACTTCTAAAACGCGTGGATTAAGAGTAGAACTTACTAAAATGGCATTTTTGCGTTTGTTGGATGTAGCCATAAAAATAGCTTCCGCGGTTGCTGTGGCACCATCATACATTGATGCATTAGCAACATCCATGCCAGTAAGTTCACTAATCATACTTTGGAATTCAAAGATATATTGAAGAGTCCCTTGGGATATCTCTGGTTGATAAGGGGTATATGAGGTTAAGAATTCTTGACGAGAAGTCAAAGCACTACAAGCACTGAAGCAGAAAACATCATAACTTCCCGCTCCAAGAAAACTAGTTAATTGCTTGTTTTTATTTCCGATACGATTTAGTTTGTCTCTTAGTTCGTCTTCACTGTGACTTGATGGGATATTAAAATCCTTTGGCTCTAAAAGACTTGGATCAATATGAGAAAATAAATCATCAAGACTTTTCTTACCCACTACCGCTAACATTTCCTTAATATCTGCTTCGGTATGAGGAAAATATTTAAACATTATATTTAGTCTCCGCCTCATAAGCTGTAGCATCAAGTAAGTTCTTTAGTTCTTCTTGATCGCTAATTTCTACTTTAATAATCCAATTAGCATAACTATCTTCATTTAATTTTTCAGGATTGTCAATTACATCTTGATTTACTTCAATTACTTGTCCACTAACTGGTGAGACAAGGTCAGATGCTGCCTTGACACTTTCAACTGTACCAAAAGTTTCATTTTGAGTAACAGTTTCATCAACTTCACTAGCTTCTAAATAGACAATACTGCCAAGACTTGATTGGGCATAGTCAGTAATACCAATAGTAGCCACATTACCTTCAACGCGCACCCATTCATGAGATGCTAAATACAATAAATCCTTTAAAATTTTACTCATCTTTTTACACTCCTTATTTTTTATATTTTTTATTTAAAAATTTCTTATCACGAACTTTTGCGGGAACTAAGTTTTTACGAATTTTCACCAGTACTTCAGTTCCTATCTCCCAGTTTCCTTGGTTAAGCATCGCCAAAGCGTAAGCTTTATTAGTTCCTGGGATCATATATCCGGTTGTGATATAACCAATAACTTGGTCTTCTTTTAAAACTTCATAGCCCGCCCGAGCAATACCTTTATCTAGTAGTTCTATTCCAACCACTTTTCTGGTGATTCCTTTAGCTTTTGCGGCTAGGATTGCTTCTTTTCCGATGAAGTCTTTATCAAGGGCCAAAGCGAAAGTCAGGGTTGCTTCAAGCGGATTAATATCTTGATCAATTTCATGTCCATAAAGCGGCATGTTGGCTTCAAATCTTAAAGTGTCGCGACATCCTAGTCCACAAGGGGTTACCCCGTCATCAATTAGTTTTTTAAATAAAGTTAGGATGGCATCATGACTACCATAGATTTCAAAGCCATCTTCTCCCGTATAACCACTTCTTGAGACGATAAACGGTAAATCTAGTAAATCTATATCATCAAAGTTAAACATTCTTAAAGTGTCTAAATCATAAGTTGTATAATTGGCAATGATGCTTGCTGCGGATGGACCTTGAACCGCTAGTAGGGAAGTTTCATCTGAAGCATCGATAATCTCCACATCATATCCTGCTTGGTGACTTTTAATCCATTCATAGTCTTTGTCCTTATTGCTAGCATTAACCACTAACATAATGTCTTCATCACTACGAAAATAAACCATTAAGTCATCAACAATCCCACCATGCTCATATAATAACATCCCATAGGCCATTTTCTTAGGTGTCTTTGGTACTTCTGAAGTGACTAAATAGTTGACAAACTTTTTAGCATCTTTACCACGGATTAAGATTTCTCCCATATGGGATACATCAAAAACCCCACAAGCATTACGGACCGCTAGGTGTTCGGCAGTAATACCTTGATATTCAACGGGCATCCAGTATCCAGCATACTCAACCATCTTTGCGCCTAGTTTGATGTGTTCATCATATAAGACCGTTTTTTTCATTACTCTTTTACCTCCTCAAAAAGCAGTTCTAACAAGTGTTCGTTACTTGCTTTTTCTATATAATCACTGAGCGGATATTGTTCTAATATCTTCTTTATTTCATCATAATCAAATTCTCGATCAATCAGGTGTTGGTAAAAATCTTCGAGTGGTTTCTTTTCAAAAAAGTCTCCCTTAAATACTACCTCATTAATCTTATTATTTTTGATTAAAAGATAGACCCCAAAATTACCAAAAGGAAAATACTTTTTATTTTGGAAAGTAAACTTTGGATTTTTACCTTGAATCCATTCATCACTTAAATACTTTTGTTCAAGAACTTTCGTCTTTTGATATTGTTCATCGGTTAGTTCAATTAATTCACCACCGATATTTTCTAAGATATAATCCATTAGCTGATTCTTTGTAAGGGAAAGGTAAGGTTTTAAATTAATAACTCGTTCAGAAACACTTTTAATCCCCTTAGACAAGATTTTGCTTTGGTCAACGGTTAGTGCTTCTACTAGTTTGGCAATATCCGTATCATATAGGAAAGTCCCATGCATTACTGAAGCATTAGGTGTCTGTAAGATAGCCGTGCCTGAGAACTTTTTATTATTAAACATTAAGTCGTTTCGACCCGAAAAAGTGACATCAAGTCCTAATTTTCTTAAAACATTCATCAGTAGTGGTAAGGTTTTTTGGTAAATGCTGTCGTAATTGTGTTCACTCACGACAAAGGTGTACATAAAACACCCCTCATCAGCAAAAATCGCTCCGCCACCAGATGGTCGACGATAAATTTTAATATTATGTTTTTTAGTAAAAGCTAGATTTACTTCACTATTGATCAATTGGTGTCGACCAATGACAATTGAACTAGCAATATCCCACAAGAAGAAAACATCTTCTTCAAAATTTTCAACTATTAGTTCTTCGAGTGCTAAATAGAATGAAATTTCATTTTGTCCATATTTTCTTAAATCGATTACTTTCATCTTATCTCCACTTTCATTGTTGTTGCTATTATTATATCACGATTTTCCTTTCAGGAATCTGAAATGATAAAGGAAATTATATGACAAAAAGAACCGCGAAATCACGCGGTTCTAAAGGTCTAAAAATTTACTTATTAAGAGTGGCTTTAACCATCCAAATGTGTTTTTGGAAACTTGATGTGATTCCAAGTAAGATGTCAACAGTAACTTCGTCTTCAACTTCTTGAGCAAGTTTGATAGTTTCAGTTAATTCTTGATTAAGTTGAGTTAAGTCAACTAATAGATTTTCAAGCATTTCTTCAGCTGTTTCATTACCAGTTGCTTCTTTAAGAGTAGTTACTGCTAAGAAATCTTTTAATGTGGCAAGTGGACGTTCATTAAGCATTAAGATGCGTTCTGCCACTGCATCAAAATGTTCAGTTACTTCATCGTATAAATCCTCAAATAATTCATGTAATTGATAGAATTGATTACCTTTCACAAACCAATGGTAGCTATGTAATTTAGTATAAAGTACTCCAAAGTTTGCTACAGCCTTGTTTAAATTGTTAATTAAGTTCATTATATTACCTCCTTATAATTGTTATTATTGTTTCCATATAAATCTAAAACATTACTAACAAATTACTTTGTTTTAATGTCTACTTATATTATACAACAATAAGGAATATTAATCGACATAATTGCTTGCAATTTTATCATGATTTAGTTTCTATATGTAATTAATCAAATCCAATGTTAATACATTTTCTAAAGGATCTCTAATAATCAAATCCGCCATTGCATCATAAGGAGTAGGACTTTTATTTATAATAACCAACTTTCCTTTTGAAAAGTAACCAACAAGGGCAGCTGCTGGATTTACTAAAAGTGATGTTCCAATTACCAATAACATATCGGCTTGGTCAAGATTGTGAATAGCCTTACTTAAAACATCATTGTCTAGTGGTTCTTCATAGAGAACAACATCTGGTTTTATTACTCCCCCACAATCACAATGTGGTACTTTTTCTGCTTTAATTATATCTTTTAATTGATGAAATTTTCCGCACTTCAAACAGTAATTACGATGAACACTTCCATGTAATTCAAGGATGTTTTTACTACCTGCTGCTTGATGGAGTCCATCAATATTTTGGGTAAGGATGGCTTTTACCTTTCCCATTTCTTCTAGTTTTGCTAGTAATTGATGAGCTGAGTTAGGCTTGGCTGATTGATAGATCATCTTATCTTTATAAAATTCATAAAACTTATCGGTATGCTTCATAAAGTAAGTGTGGGATAGAATATATTCCGGACTACTTTGATACAATCCACTAGCACTTCTAAAATCAGGAATTCCTGATGGAACCGATATTCCGGCTCCTGTCATCACCACAATATTAGATGCATTTTTTATTAAATTAATCAATTTATCTTTGATGATAATCACCACCTTATTCTTTTCTCAAATCCCAAAAATCATTAATTTCTTCGCTTAGCTGATATAGGTCTTTAATAAAAATCATATGTGACCATTCGCGCGGATATAGCCTTTGATACTTTAGGGAGGCAAATCGATCATCAATTAGAATAGCAACTCCATAATCAGATTCGCTACGGATGACTCTACCAACTGCTTGGACCACTTTACTAAATCCAGGATAAGTATAAGCAAAGTCAAAGCCACTGCCAAAATGCTGATCAAAGTGATCTTTAACAACATTGTTATATCCTCCTACCATTGGTAGGCCAGTCCCTACAATAATGACACCACTTAGCATATCACCAATGTAATCGATTCCCTCAGCAAATACTCCTCCCATTACAAAAAGTCCAATTTGGGTTTTATCATTTTGTTTGAAAAGATTAATTACATCTTCACGGTCTTCTAAGGTAAAATCAGATTTTTGTACAATGAAATCAAAGTCATAGTTCTTCTTTTCAAGTTCTTGATAAACCATTTGTAAGTATTGATAACTTGGAAAAAAGACAATATAGTTTCCTTTTTTACTATTTCCTAAGATTCTAATTGTATCACATATCTTTTCAATGCTTTGTGGGCGATCCTTATAACGAGTTGAAACTGAAGCCAGAGTTATCAATTTTAAATGGTGCTGGTTAAATGGTGATTCTATTTCCACTTGATTTCCCACATTCTTGGTCAACATTTGTTTGTAGTAGTGCAGTGGATGAAGGGTAGCACTAAAAAGAATGGAACCGATTGTTTTTTCCTCGATTGTTTTTAAGATGAATTTAGAGGCGTCTAAGCAACTAATATTTACAACTAAATCATCCTTAACCCTTTCTAATGAGAAAATAAAGTCATCATCGAAAAAATCAGAGATCTTATTAAACCTTAATAAATCAAGCATAATCTTAACTATTTCACTACGGTTTATTATATTTTTTTCATCAGTTAAGAATTCATCAATCCTTTTAAAGAGTCTGTGAACATTATCAATAAAACTAGTATTCTTTTCAATCACTTGATACTCTGCTTCACCTAATAACTGATCAAACTCTTCGAATTGTGATACTAGCGAACCAACAATTCGTGGGAATGATGTATTATTTTCTCGGAGCAGCTTGACTAAATATAAGATATTGATTTTTGAGATTTTGGCCGAATACATATCCTTACTTCGGGCCACTAAATTGTGAGCCTCATCACACAATAGTATCGGTAAATACTCACTTTCATCAAAATAGCGCGTCAAGTGAGTCAATGGACAAAAGGCATAATTGTAATCACAAATAATAATATCAGCATAATAGCTTAAATCTAAACTAAACTCAAACGGACAAACCATATGTTTTTCCGCATATTCGGTTATTAATTCTTTGGTAAACAATGAGTGATTATGATATATATCTTTTATCGCTCCAAAGATTCTTTCAAAATATCCCGCTGCCAGGGGACATTCCTCACAGTTACGATCATCACTAACACATATATGATCTTTTGAGGTTATTTCAATCGTTTTGATTATTAATCCTTTATCAATTAACAGAGAAACAGTATCTAAGGCAACCTTTTTTCCGGAGTTTTTCGCTGTTAGGTAGAAGATTTTTTGTTCGCTACTGTTTATTGCTTTTAAAGCCGAAAACACTGTCGCGATCGTCTTTCCCACTCCCGTTGGCGCAATCGCATATAAAATATCATTTTTAAGAATAGTTTTATAACAAGCTGCCATTAGCTCCCTCTGACCAGTCCGATATGATTCAAACGGGAAGGTTAATCCTTCGATGGAAACATTTCTACTTTCTTCGTGTTGATCAATGGTTTTAATCCAGTCCAGATAAATGACTATCGTCTCCGTAAAGAAGTTTCTTAAATCTGAAAAGGTATAGTCAAAATCTAAGTGTTTTAGATATTTTTCTGTTTTGATATTTAAGTAGTTAACATGAATGTATGTTAAACGAACCTTTATCTTACGTTTCTTGTTTTTCAACATGTAAAAGTAAGCGTAAAATTTTGCTTGAGCAAGGTGAGCCGGCGTCACCGTTTCATCAAGGGTGGATAGTTCTTTTGTGGTTGATTTAATTTCTTCAATGACGATTTGACCATTTCTCTTAAGAACTCCATCAATTCGTCCGCTGATATTTAAGGTATAATCTTCAGTAATTTCTTCATAGTCGATATAGCTTTCTGCCTCATCATTTGCTTGATAATCGGCTTGGTATAGTTGGTGAATTTTAGTCCCTTCTTCAGCTCGTTTAAAAAGCGAACCCTCACTAATTAAATCACCACTTCCATAGACTAATTCTACAATGTCTTTTACACTTACTCTTATTTTCATCTTTGACACCTAATTCTAGTTTTTAATTTACTCTAATAACATTATAACAAAAAAAGATATTTTTCAAAGACATATCGTTAATTATCGTATTTTTTATTTATAGTTAATGGTATAATATAATTAACATAAAAAAGTATAACAAAAATCATTTTAGATAAAAAGGTGATATAATGAAAAACATTCACTATTATTTAATGCCTCATCCTCCAATCATGATACCTGAGGTAGGAAAAGGCGAGGAAAGAAAGATCATAAATACAACCAAAGCTTGTCTTCAAGTAGCGAAGGAAATTGCTTCAATCGAACCAGATACCATCGTCGTGATTACGCCTCATGGGCCAATGTTTCAAGATGCGGTGGCTATCAGTCTGGAAGAATCAATTAGTGGAAGTCTTAAACAATTCAATGCCTCGTCTGTCCAAATTGAAAAAACAATAGATCAAGAACTAACCAAGGAAATCATCAAAAAAGCAACCGAAGCCAACATTTCCTATATTCCGATCAACCACCAAATTTTAAGAAGATACTATCGTGCCTTTGAACTTGACCATGGGACCATAGTGCCCTTGTATTATATCGAAAAGGCTTATCCAAATTACCAATTAGTTCACATCACCTATGGCTTAATAAAAGATATTGATCTCTTTCGCTTTGGGGTTATTATTAAAGAAGCAATTAATGAACTAGGAAGAAAAGCGGTCGTAATAGCTAGTGGGGATTTATCACACCGCCTAACTAAAGATGGTACTTATCCATACTCACCAAAAGGAAAAGTATTTGATGATACTTTAATGAGATTATTGGAAAAAGGCGATCCAGTAGAGGTCTTAAAGATCAGCAAGAACTTAAGTGAAGAAGCTGGCGAATGTGGGTTAAGATCGGTCTTTGTTATGTTAGGTTCCATCAACAGTTCCTTTAAGGGAGAAGTCTTATCTTATGAAGGACCATTTGGGGTTGGCTATGGGGTAGTAAAATTAACCCCAACTGATAGTGATGAAAATATATTAAAAAATTTAATAATAGCAGCAAGAGAAAAGTTTAAGAAAAAAGACATCAGTTCAAACCCTTATATAAAACTGGCAAGAGCTAGTATTGAGTATTATTTAAAAACGAGAAAGTCTTTACTAATTCCTTCAGATACTCCTGAAGAACTCTTGACCAAGCAAGCTGGAGTTTTTGTTTCTTTAAAAAAGTTTGGAAGGCTCCGCGGATGTATCGGTACCTTTTTACCAACAACTGAAAATATCGCTAGTGAGATTATCAATAATGCGATTTCAGCAGCAGTGAGAGATCCCCGTTTTTCACCAGTGAAAATCGATGAGTTAGCTGATATTGATATCTCAGTTGATGTCTTATCAGAACCAACTAGTGCTACTATAGATGAACTAGATCCAAAAGTATATGGAGTAATAGTGAGTAAAGGTTTTAAAAAGGGACTACTTCTTCCTAACCTTGAAGGAGTAGATACAGTCAGCGAGCAACTTGCAATTGCTTGTGAGAAGGCGGGAATCAATCCGAGCAGCAACTACCATATTGAAAAGTTTACCGTCACTCGCTATTATGAAGGTGATAAATATGAATAAGGCAATGTTTTGGAATTATAATCTTGACACTAACAAAATTGAGTGTCATTTATGTCCTCAGTTTTGTCATATAGGGGAAGGTCAAGTTGGCCTTTGCCAAACAAGAAAAAATATTGATAATACCCTTTATGCCATAAACTTTGGCAAAGTAACATCCACCGCCCTTGATCCAATTGAAAAAAAGCCATTATACCACTTTAAGCCTGGGACTAATATCTTATCTATTGGAACCTTTGGATGCAATATGCGTTGTAAGTTTTGTCAAAACTATCAAATTTCACAACAAGTCCTTGAGGTGGAAGAAATTAATCCGGGTGAAATAATAAGACTCATTAAACGAATTGATAATAATGTGGGGATTGCTTTTACTTATAACGAACCTTTTATTTGGTATGAATATATGCTTGAACTAGCAAAACAAATAAAAAGTGCACTACCTGAGATGTCAGTGGTTGTTGTAACTAATGGTTATATTAATCCCGAACCTTTGGAACAAATCTTACCTTACATTGACGCACTAAACATCGACTTAAAAGCTTTCAATGATTCATTTTATCGAAAACTTTGTGGGGCATCGCTTGACCCAGTCCTTAAGACAATTGAAATTGCCTCAAAGAAAACCCATGTTGAAGTCACCACTTTAATGATTCCAGGAGAAAATGATTCTTTTGAGGAAATTGAACAAATAGCAAAATTCATAAGTTCAATTGACCCAAATATTCCTCTTCACTTGTCAAGATATTTTCCTAATTATAAAATGAATAAGCCAGCTACTGATATTATTCAAATCAAACGGGCCAAAGAACGGGCCAAAAAATATCTAAATTATGTTTATTTAGGAAATGTCGCCAGTGATGAAAATACTTATTGTCCTAATTGTAACGATCTTTTAATTGAGAGAAACTATTACAAAACCAAAAAATATATTAAAACTAGTGTTTGTCCAAAGTGTGATGAGACAGTAAAAATCATCTTTTAATAAAAACATGGGAACCGAATTCGGTTCCCATTTATTTTTAACTAATGATTTTAATATTATAATCAATGAATAGACCCGACTCAACAACGCCCACGATACTCTTAATATCTCTTTCAAGGGTTTCGGTCACTTCATTAAATCGAACATCTAAAATGAAATTTCCATTTTCGGTAATGGTTGGACCATCCTTGGCCTCTGCTGGTCTTAGTTTTATTTCAGTGGCTCCTAGCTTTTCTAACTCTTTAATAACTAAAGTAGTTGCTGCTGGAAGGCATTCTACTGGAATTGGATATTTTTCACCTAGGCGGTCAACAAATTTTGAATCATCAACTAAAATATATGTAAGTGGTGATGATGCCATTACAATCTTTTCTTTCAACATTGCGCCACCGCGCCCTTTGATTAACCAGTTATTAGGGCCTACTTCATCCGCACCATCAAACCCCCAAGTGATTCGATCTTGGTCAATTGAAGTAATTGGGATTCCTAAAGATATACAAAGATATCTAATCTCATGTGAGGTTGGAACAGCTTTAATTTTTAAATTTTCTTCCCTGACTCTTTTCCCTAATTCCACCACCGCAAGATAAGCTGATGATCCTGATCCAAAACCAATGACATCGCCATCTTTTGCTTTTTGCGCAATCATCAAGGCAATCTTTAATTTGTGTTCAATGTTAGAAATAGGTTTAGTCCATTCTGTGGTAAATACTTGTTTGTTTAAATTCATAGTATCCCTCTTTATTATTTTTAATATTTATATATTTATTATACCCTAGATTTTAGTCAGAGTCAATTATTAAAATAAAAGCAGAAAAGCACTATCGCTAGTGCTTTTCCTTTGTTTATACTGTTTCAGGGATTAATTCATAAGTTCCACAAAAGATCATTGACCAATCACTATTTGAATTAACATAGTTTGGTCCCATAATATAGCCGGTAAGTTTAATACGTCCCATGCCATATAGGTCATATAAGATATCTTTTGATTCACTACTAAGTACTAGTTCAATCTTGTAATCTCCATCAACTAAAGTATAGTAATTATATCCAGAAAGAGATAATTCTCCCTCAATAGTAATATATTGATAGGCGGTTGTTGGGTCTAAATAATTCATCTTCCTTACTTCTTCAATACTCATTTCTACTGGAGTTGGTGTGCTTACTGGATTACCGTGAGACAAGACTACAATTTCAGATGAATAGTCAATGATTGGCGTTGGCTCGTATGAATCATAAGAATATGATCCATATACAAGAACTTCATCACCAATACTGAAAGTAGTGTTATAACCATAAGATTCGACAAAGATAAGACCTGTTTCATCTCTTATGAGAATCCATTCGTTCTCAATTACTTCTTGGACAACCCCTTTAATGAGATAAAATTCACTCGAGATTTGGCGATGTAATTCATTAATTGGTAGAATCGGTAGTGGTTCTACAATTATTTCAATAACTGTCGTCATTGAAGGTACATACGTATTGTAGTTATGGGTTGCTGTGATTTGGAAAAGAATTGTTATTGTTTCTGGCTGATAGGTAAATTTCCAATAACCGTATTGATCGATAATAATATATTGGGCATCACTTTCGTTTACCAATTCCCATTCTAGGTAGACATCCTCATAGTAGTTTTCTTGGTAGAACTCTTCAAACGAATGATAAACGGTTTGATGAAACACATTCTTAATCCAATTGATGCTACTT
>DUOG01000024.1 GCA_012838945.1 Acholeplasmataceae bacterium
CCAACCAACAATTTGACCGGCTTTAGTTCTCGGAATACCAAGATCGTCAAGCACATCGTTCAAAAACAAATATCCGTTTGCCCTTAGTTTATCGTTAGCATACTGCTGCTGAGCTAGAAGAAACATTCGATTATAGTTTCCATCTTTTTCCCAATAAGGATTGGATTCGTCAAAGAAGAAAGTATAATCACTCAATGAGTCTCTTTCTACAACGCTGATGGTCTCTTTGACTTTCTTTTCCTTACCATCTTCGCCGACTATAACCTTTTCAATCTTCTTTGCCTTGATACCGTGCTTTAATTCACGGTCTACTTCTTCGCCAAAACGCTCCACAACTCGATTTCTATACTGTTTGAAACCTTTATCGACCGTAGCATATGCGGCTGCGAGAGCCACGTTTCTTTTACGAAGAATATTATTCGATGCCAGAATACTACTTAGGGATAGAGCACCAAGAGCTACTGCTGGGGCGTAAAGCTTAGCAAGTTTAAGTCCTGTCTGAATATAAACGATAGTCAAGTCTTTTTTAACGTCTTCGGGGGTATATTCCTCTGCGAACTTTTCATTGGCCGCACATTTATGAATAGTGTCGATGTCTTCTTTAGCTTTTTCTAAAATATCACTCGCTTTAGTAGTAGCTTTACAAGCCATTACAGCACTTGCTACCGTTCCAATCACCCCAGCAACTACTAGAATTTCAGGGCTATGTTTTTTGAGTTTAAAACCAATCTTGTTAACAGTCGTCATAAGTTCTGTTTTTTTCATATTATCTTCTCCTTTTCTTTATTGAAATATTCATAATAATCGGATTCTGTTGCGAATAACATCCAACGTCCAGCAACAAAACCCATGTATCCATATGAAGTCAAATATCCTTTCATAATAATCCTCCTAATTTAGCGGAAGGGCTTTGGGTAGTTTAATCATGTACCCATCTCGTACCCTAACTACAGATGCGCTTCGAATATCAGTCCATCCGTATTTATTATCTGTATAATTTCCGGTGACCCCAACTAAATCATATAAGTCGGCAACGCTAACCAATCCATAAGTAGAAATCAACTCATCCATTCTTGTTAGGACGTCTTCGGCTTCTCCTCGATTATCAAATATGATATCGTCATAGTTATAACCGGTTCTTGTTCGAACAGCACTATAATCCCTTCGGCTATCATAATAACTCCTGTAAGACACCTTAGAGGCAGCGGTATTACTCTTTGTCTTACCTGTTTCCCCGTAAAGTATCATATCAATACCATTTGTAACAATATCTGAAATTGCTTTTTTAATTGCGGGGACTAATACCTCTAGCAAAATATAAGATTTTACGTTATTAACATCCTCTGAGATGAATACGTCCGTAAACTTCTGAATCTCGCTTTTCTTCTTGGATTTTACAGTTCCAGTAATCACTTTTTCTACTTTCTTTTCCGGAACAGCCCTCTTTTGATCCTCCTTATATTTATGGGAATTTGGCCTGTATTCCTCCATTACGTTTACTCCTTTCTAGGTTCTGGTAAATATCAAAGCACCTTTTACAAATCAAAAAGAAAAAGGGAAAGCACCCTGTTAAAGGTACTCTCCCTTCGTTCTAGTAATCAATACCAAAGAAATCTAAACACTCGTCTCGAGTTTCAAATTTCTTATCGATCTTATAATAAACCCTTAGATAAATGCTATCTTCGTAGCAATTATATTTACACATGATTTTCTCTTC